>SLPE01000100.1 GCA_007132145.1 Candidatus Izemoplasma sp. | reverse complement strand
TGTAAGCAAAACCACATTTCTAGAATTTTCATCTATTTTACCAGCTTCTCTATATTTTAACATTCCGGCGTAAGCAGCTGCAGCGGCTGGTTCAGTAAATATTCCTGTGCTCTTTGCAAGATTGGATGATGCGGTCAATATCTCATCATCAGACACTTTAATAAATTCACCCTTGTATTTTTGATGGTAATGTTTTGCAAAATGGAAGTTTCGCGGTATATCTACAGAAATAGAGTCAGCAAGAGTATTTCCGGGTTTTGATTTGAAATCATCATTCTCGATATTATCAACAAGATTGCTGCTGCCTTCTGCCTGCACTGATACTATTGTTGGTATTCTGTGAATAAGTCCTAACTCTAATAGATCTTCAAATCCTTTATATACTCCGGAAATTATAACACCATCTCCGACCGGCACAAATACTCTGTCGGGCAGCTCTTCTTTTAGTTGATCAAACAGCTCAAAAGAAACAGTTTTTTTCCCTTCGATTGTGAAAGGATTAAATGCAGTATTTCTGTTATACCATCCGAACTCCTCTGTCGCTTTGACGCTGAGGTCAAAAGCATTGTCATAATTTCCTTTTACAGGCACAATAACAGCACCGTACATAATAATCTGAGTAAGTTTGGCTATTGGCGCTGTTTCAGGAACCATTATAATAGCTTTTTGGCCTTGTGAAGCGCTTACTCCGGCAAGTGAAGAACCAGCATTTCCTGTTGAGGCAGCCACAATGGTTTCCAGCCCTTTTTCTTTTGCAATGGCCGAAACTAATGCCGATGCCCTGTCTTTGTATGAAAATGTAGGGTTTTGGCTGTCATCTTTCAGATAAAGCTTGAAACCTAAACTCTCACCATCAATTTGAGTGTATTCATAGAGGGGGGTGTTTCCTACCTTTAGTTTTGGATATGAGTCAAAACTTTGTAACGGTAGTATGTCAAGAAATTGGCTGAGTTTTAAAATCGTAACAGATGGAATTCGTTTTCTTAAAGTCTCAAAATCGTATAAAACCTTTAACACGCCTCTTGGAGGCTTGTCAGGGGTGTTTGACTTGCTGCATTCATCACAAAGATATATTACATCATCTGTGATGAACTCTTTTCCGCAGTCAATACATTTGTATGTGAATTTATGATCCATGTCGGCTTAATTAATGTGAGAACAAGACATGTAAATTTATAAATTATTCGTGAGATTATAAAGAAAGAATTAGCCGCATCAAATGAGTCTTTGTTGAAAAAATCCCTTGCTTTACGATTAGGGAATGTATAGCAAGGGATATGTTGTTTTTATTATATAAACCTTTGGTATAAGGTTACACCAAACCAACTCTTTCATTAAACTCGTTTATCATTTCGTCCCACCTATAAACCTGGTTAAATAGCTTGTCCCAGATTTCCCTGTCGTACCAAAGCGCATTTAAGTCTTCAACGTCTTTTTCCTGCTGCTCAACCCAAGTGTAATATTTCAGGTTGTGAATGGCTTTTCTGTCAACATAAGTAAGTTCTTTCATATAATCAACAGTAGTGCCAAGCATACATTTTTCGTAATCGAGAGCAGCCTGAAATTCTGAGTATTTGCCTTTATCTGCTGTAAGCTCTTCTAATCTTGAAGTGTACATCTCTGCGGAGTCAGTGGCAATTGTCAAAACTATATCTTCCTCAGTCATTTCATAGTATTTCGCAGTTTTTATTGCTGACAATACATTGCCGATACCGGAAATTCCCATAAGGTGAAGTTGGCTGATAGTTTCATCATCAATTCCGATTGATTTTAGATATTTATGTCCTTCAGGCTCATTAAATACCCTGAATAATCTCATGCAATATTCGTCATCAATAGCGGTAACAACGTCTGTATTCTTAACATTATGTACCCATGGAATATGCTTGTCGCCGATACCTTCAATGCGGTGTCCGCCGAAGCCATTGTTGAGTAGGGTAGGGCACTGTAATGCTTCTGATGCAACTACTTTAACATGCGGAGCAATTGTGCGCAGGTAGTCTCCGGCAGCGATAGTTCCGGCTGAGCCTGTTGCAGAAATGTAAGCTGCTATATTGCTGTTTTTTTCTTTTATCAGGTTGTAAACCTCTTCAAGAGCTTTACCTGTGGTATTGTAATGCCATGCGCTATTGCCAAACTCATCAAACTGGTTGAAAATCATACAGTCGGGCCTGGTACGTCTAATCTCCCAGCATTTGTCGTATATCTCCTTGACATTTGACTCACACCCGGGAGTTGCGATTACCTCACTGCCAATTTCTTCTTTAAGCCAAATAAAACGTTCTTTGCTCATCTCTTCAGGCAGGATAGCCACTGAATCAGTCCCCATTAGCTTTGAGTCCCAGGCACCACCGCGACAGTAATTTCCTGTAGAAGGCCAAACTGCTTTATGATGTGTAGGGTCAAATTCACCGGTAATAATCCTGGGGGCTAAACATCCATAAGCTGCACCAACTTTGTGAGCGCCTGTCGGGAACCATTTGCCAACGAGCAATACTATACGGGCTTTTACCCCGGTTAACTCCTGTGGTAACTCAATAAAATTAGGTTTTCCAAACAACCCGCCTTTTTCTCTTGGTTCATTTTTCCATGTTATTCTAAACAGGTTTAATGGATTTAAATCCCATAAACCTATGTCTTTTAGTTTGTCTTTTACTTTTGGCGGTATTAATTCCGGATTTCTTTGTTGTTCAAATGTAGGTAGTATTATGCCTCTCTCTCTAAACCTCTTTACAGCATTTTCAATATGCTTCTCGTTTACAATTTTATCAATGATTTGAATCATAACTTGAATTTTTAATTTGAATAGTATGTTCTAAAAAATGTGATACTTACAAAGATAATAAATTGCTTTGCAGTGGGTGTTGTATATGAGCTTTTTTAGGATATTTTAATCTGCTATTTTCGGGATAAGCCTGTTTTAAAAAGCGCTAGTAACCATGTAGAGACGTGCCAAGAGGCTCGCCTCTAAGTCAAACAACCCTCTCTGCCATTGCGCTGACACCACAGCTGTAATCTTCCAATAAATCACATCTCGCAGCGCCACTGCATTGTCTGCATTTTCCCCCCGGGGCTGCACCCCGGGCTATAGATATTTCGCTCCTGCCGGAGCTTGTGTGGTGCGATTACTTCAGTGTTGGCCGGGCTTGACCGGCCATAGTGTTTAACATGATGCGCTTGTAACGACATGGCTCGACTTGTCGGTTTTATTGACACGATATACGCAAAACCCCGACCTCGGAGAGGTCACACGTTTATAGCCGGATAAACGATTTTTACCGTTGTACGACTCCGGCCGGAGTCGCACCAGTTAACAAGCACCTGTGTTTTATAAACATGCAAACCCTCCGGGTTTGAGATTTATTGAGTTTTTTATAATTCTCCCACCCCAACCTCAAAATACACATTCCTGGTATTGTGAAGAAAGGGGGGAATTAGCTAAAGCACTGCTACATTTTTCTGGAAAAATTCTTTGAATTAATATTTAACTTATGAGACGCGCCAAGAGGTTCGTCTCTAAGTCAAACAACCCTCTCTGCCATTGCGCTGTCACCATCCTTTTGTCTTCCAACAAACCTCATCTCGCAGCGCCACTGCTTTGCCTGCATTTTATCCCCGGGGCTGCACCCCGGGCTATAGATATTTCGCTCCTGCCGGAGCTTGTGTGGTGC
>SLPE01000063.1 GCA_007132145.1 Candidatus Izemoplasma sp. | reverse complement strand
GGAATCATCTCGTTCTTGAACGTGCGCTGTCCTTCGGGGAAGATGGATACGGGAAGGCCTTCTTTATATGACCGGATCGCTTTGACCATACTCTGTGCGGCACTGCGATCCGCCGCACGACCGATCGGAATATGCCCGAGTTTTTTCGCCCAATTGCCGATGACCGGCCATTTGAAAATGGATTCCTTCGCGACGAAAACCAAGTTGTGTTTGTTGAAGACGCTCTTGAGTACGATGATGTCGTAGTTCTCCTGGTGGTTGCTCACTAAAATGAACGCCGTTCCGATCGGCGGAATGTTTTCACGGCCCGTCACGGTCAGTTTGACATTCATCGCTCGCACCGCGAGGCTCAAGATGCTGGCTCCGATTCGGTGATTGCGCGTGTTGTGCGGATCGACCCGGCGTATCGCTATGCCATAGAGCCACAAGAAGGCGATGATGGCGAGAAAGCCCATGAGAAGGCCGAACAGAAGCGACAAGAACCAGAACAAGACGTTGAACGGTGTCGGATCGAACCATTCGAACACGACGATCGGCAAAGCCGTGAAACCGAGGAATACGATGATGAATGCGAGGGTCGCCATCATCTCACCCTTTCATATACAGTGATATTATGTGTTTCGCGATAATCGGAGGATACGATGTCATACTCGGAGAAGTCCATATCCGGGAAGAACGTGTCGGCATCATGGTCGCCTTTGACACGGGTGACATACAGGCGGCGGGCGTAAGGTATCGCTTGGCGATAGATGTCGTGGCCGCCGATGACGAACACTTCTTCTTCCGTTTCTTCGTGTTTTTTCAAGAAACCTTGCAAGTCTCTGACATGGTCGACGCGGGGGTCAGCGAGCGTTTTCTTTGATGCGACGATGCTTTGCCGCTTCGGCAACGGTCGGGATAAGGCATCGAGAATCGACTCATACGTCTTGCGACCCATCAGACATCGATGCCCGAGCGTCGTCTTCTTGAAAAACGCCAGGTCTTCCGGGATGTGCCACGGCAGTTTGCCCGCTTTGCCGATGCCCATCTTGTCGTCAAAGGCGACGATGATCGATATCATCAGACGCTCACCTCCGCCTTGATGGCCGGATGCGGTCGGTACCCTTCGAGCCGGATGTCTTCGTAGCGGAAATCGAACAAGTCCTTGACGAGCGGGTTGAGTTCGACGCGCGGCAACGGCCGCGGCGTGCGTGTCATTTGGAGGCGTGCTTGTTCAAGGTGGTTCTTGTACAAGTGTGCGTCTCCGGACGTATGAATGAACTCCCCCGCTTCGAGGCCGCACACATGCGCGACCATCAGCGTCAATAGACTGTAGCTCGCGATATTGAACGGAACACCTAAGAACACGTCGGCGCTACGTTGATACAACTGACACGACAAAGTGTCGTCCTGGACATGGAATTGCAACATGACATGGCATGGGGGTAGCGCCATGTCGTCGATTTCAGCCGCATGCCAACTGTTGACGATCAGACGGCGGGACGATGGGTTCGTCTTGATCATCTCGAGAACGTGCTTCAATTGGTCTACGTCTTCAGACCGCCCCGAGAAACGGCGCCATTGTTTGCCGTAGACCGGGCCGAGATCGCCCCATTCCATGGCGAACGCCTCATCGTTCTTGATCCGTTCGATGAAGGCATCGAGCGTTTCTCCGGCATACTCGGCGGAACGACGATACGTCTCGAAAGGCCATTCATTCCAGATGCGGACGTTGTTTTCCACAAGCGGACGAATGTTCGTCTCACCACGGATGAACCACAGAAGTTCATGGACGACGCTCTTCATATGCACTTTCTTCGTCGTCAGCAATGGAAAGCCGTCTTTCAAGTCGAAACGCATCTGATGACCGAAAACGGACAGAGTGCCCGTTCCGGTGCGGTCGGAGCGCACGGCTCCGTGCACGAGAATCCGGTCGAGAAGGTCCAAGTACTGTTTCATGCGAACGCCTCCGTTCTTCCATTGATTATAACACGAACGTCTTGATTCGTCATCTTGAAAAAACACATCGGCGATGTGTTTTTTCAATAGGGAGAATCCAATGTTTCAAGACGTTTCCTTGTGAGGTTTCGGGCTGATGAACGTCACTTTTTCCGCGATCACTTCGGGATAGGTGAACGATTCGCCTTCGTTGTACTCGAAGTGGCGTTGCGCTAGCCGCGCTTTGATGCCGACGGTCGAACCCTTCTTGCAATATTGCACCGTGTTCTCGGCGATGCCGCTCCATAGGGTGCATCGGATGAAATCGGTGTCGTACGTCCCCGTTTCGGCATTTTTGAAACTGCGTTGCAACGCGAGGGTGACAGTCGTGACGCGTTTGCCGTCGTCGAGGACCCTGAGTTCGGGGTCGTAGACGAGGCGTCCGACGAGTATGACTTGATTGACCAAGGCTCTCCTCCTTTTTTGCCATCAGTGTATCAAGGGATGCCGACCTTGTCACTGTGCGTTAAAGCCGCTCGTGATGACGTTTCGGAGAGTCTTTATGAAAAAAGGGCGTTCCCGACGGTCTCGATGGCGAAACTCGATGCGTTGATGCGAACCTTTCTCAAAAAGGGCGTTTTTCGTAAAGTTCAATCCATGAAAAAAAAAGGGGCGACCGACTCATCGGTCGGGCCCTTGAGGTTTCCTCTGTTTCGGATAGGCTTTCAAGCATCGCAAACGGTCGAGGTCGATGTCGTGTCGTAATCGTTTCACCTCAGCGAATGAAACCGAGCGGATGACATCGAGTACATCATGCACGAACAGGCCTTCTTCGGCCGTCCGTATCGCTTCGTGTGCGAGATGTTCCAAACTGTCGAGCGCCATCACGAAGCTACCGATGTTCTGTTTTTTGAGCCGCAAGAAATCGGCTTCTTCCAAGGGGAGGTCCGCAAGCGATGCCACCGCATTCCGGAAGGCTTCACAAAATTTCTCGGGTTCGGCACTTTCGGTCATCACCACGGCGTAGGCGTGTGTCGACTCGTATTGGATGTCGATGCCGTAGGCGTCGTTGATCAAACCTTCGTCGAGCCATGTCTCGTAGAAATGACCGCTTTTCCCGAAGACGAGGTCGAACAACGTCGACATCGCGTAATACCGGCGGGTCCGTTCCTTTCCCGGCGGACCGGGATCCAAGGGGAATGCGAACAGGACGTTGGGGGTGCCGATGTCTTGTTCGAGACGGATCGGCGGAGCTTGCTCACAAGGGAGCGGTGCGATGGGAACCGGTGTTTCCGTAAACGACGAGGGCTCGGGGAGACGGACGATGTCTTCCAGGCCTTGCAACAAAGCGCCGGCGTCGACATCGCCGATGATGACGAGACGACAACGTTCGGGTTTGTAATACGCGGAATGCGCACGTTTGAGCGTCTGTTCATCGAGCGCCATGACGCTTTCGAGTGATCCGAGGATGTCTTCTGCGAGCGGGTGCGTGTGATAGAGCGAATCCATCAACGTCAAGTATTGAAGATGGTAGGGGTTGTCGGCGTATTGTCTGATTTCTTCCATGATCACGCCTTTTTCACGTTCGATGCCCGCGGTCGTGAACCGCGGATGGAAAACCATATCGACCAGACGGGCCGCATTGGCGACGATATGATTCGTCGCACTGAACAAGAAGGTCGTGCGCGCATGTTCCGTATACGCGTTCACCTGCGCTTCGTCGCGTGTGAAATGTTTTGAGACGTCCCCGTCGGCCTGCTCGAAGATCTTGTGTTCGAGGAAATGGGCGAGTCCGGCAGGCAAAGGATGTCTGTTTCCCTTGGCATCGGTGTAGTTTCGATGCAACGCGCCG
>SLPE01000045.1 GCA_007132145.1 Candidatus Izemoplasma sp. | reverse complement strand
GTTCTTGACGACTTGGTTGTCGATTTTGATGGTGACGAAGAAGCCTTCACGATACGGATAGATCGGCAGACCGACGTCTTTGGCTTCACGGACGAAGATTTCCGCGCGTTGGCGCAAGAGTTCGACGTAGACGTCCTTCTCTTTCATGTATTCGGCCTTGAGTTCGGGATTGAGCGCGATGTCGGCGAAGACTTTCATGCCGCCGTTGTTCACGGTCGACCATGTGCCGCGCGCGGTGTTTCCGCAAGCGTGACGCAGTTTTTCGCGTTGTTCGGTGTTGTCGGAAATGAGGACTTGCGCGCCGACACGCATGCCGTAGGCCGTGAGCGATTTGGAAATGCTGAAACAGATGACGGTCATGACGTTGTTTCCGAGACCGGAAAAGCGGCGGAACATCTTCTTGTACGCGTCACCGTGTTCGTTGAAGTCGATGTAGGCGATGTCGACGACGAGGATGACGGGGCCTTTTTCCGAAAGGGCCTTCACGTCCTCGAGCACGGCGCTCCATTCGTCTTCGGTCATCGTGTAGCCGGTCGGATTTTGGCACGGGTCGTTGATGAAGACGACGACTTTGCCTTGTTCCTTCATGAGCGCTTCGCACGTTTCCCGGAAAGATTGGACGTTGAAGGTGTTCTTTTCGTCGAAAAGGGTGTAGTTGACGATCGGTGTATGGTTTTCTCTGGCGATCGTCGTGTAGGGTCCCCAGCCGATGTCGGGTTGGATCACTTTCTGGCCGGCTTTCAACGTGTTGCGAATCGTGCTGCTCAACGCACCGGTGCCGCCGGGGGTGGCGATGACGTTGCAGTCGATGTCGACGCCGACGGAGCGCAAGAGCCAGTCCTTGACGGCGGCGATGAACTCCGGGGAGCCGTCGATGCTCGAAGCGTATTTCGATTTCTGGATGTCGTCGACGCGGTCGAAGGCGCGATAGACGGTGTCGAAGGCGAGCAACTTTCCGGATTCGTCGAAAAACGTTCCGAATGCGCCGTTGACGACGTTGTCCGCTCCGTACTTCCGGGTCGCTTCGACGGCGCTCTGGCTCGCTTCGAAGACGGTGTCTATGATTTCCTTGTCGTGCACGTTTTCACTGACGAACAGCTTCATCGCGCCCACCTCCTGGGTCATTCATGCAGTCTTTTGGCAATGCTCTGAATCGCTTCGTCGGGAAGCGAGTCCCTTTGTTCGAGATTTTTCAAGTAGTCGATGCGCGTCCGCATGCGTTCGTTGAAAGTCTTGCGGTAGCTCGCGTCGTCGAAGTCGGGGACGAAACCTTCGATGACGGCGAGGTCGACGTCTTTGAGAAGCGGAAACGGGGTGTATTCGGTCGTACCCTCCATAATGCTCTCGATGGCGCCCAACGTGACTTTCGGGGGAATTTTCTTCTCACCGAAGAATCCGGTGTTGATGACGTAGAAGTCGACGCCGTGCTTGTCCGCGAGTTCTTTGAATTGCTTGTAGTCGTGTGAAAGCGGGTAGAGTCGGAAAGGGTTCGCGTAGGGGACGACGGCGAGTTTCGTCGTGTCGACGCCGTGTTCTGCGCTTGTACGTTTGGTCGCGAGTGTCGCGCCGAGCGTCGAAGCGAGGTCGGAAGCGTTGACCTTGAGCAGCGGCGGCAAAGTGTCGTCCTTCATGATCCAGAAAATCGCGTTGATCTTCTCTTCGAACTTGTAGCGTCGTTCGGGAGTCCAGAATTTCGACTTGATCGCACGGCCGTTGCCGTTGCGGATGTCTTCGGTGACGGGGACGACGAGCCCGTCTTCGTCAAGCGTCGCTCCGACGTTTTGCAAAGTGACGAGATAGCGGTTGTCTTCGCTGTCGGTCGGATAGTCTTGCACTTTGTCGAAGTAGGACGGCTCGAGCGAGACGCTCGAGGTGTCCTTCTCGGAAATGACGAAGGCGTCGTCATGGAGGACGGTGATGTCGTACTTGTCGTTGTGGCGGGAGTGGGTGATGGTGCTCTTTCCGGACCCGGAGAGGCCGAAGACGCCCATGACGAAGGGGTCCTTGTCTTTGAGGTCTACGCGTTTTTGCCCGCCGTGGCAAGCGGTGAAGCCGTTGCGTTGGGCGATCGTCCAGGCCATCGTCAACGAGCCTTTCTTGTGTTCGCCGAAATAGCGCATGCCGAAGAGCGCGGCGCAGTTGTGTTCACGGTCGAAGAGGGCGAGACCGTCTTCGAAGCCTTCGACATAATAGTCGGGGTCGGAGTAGAGGAGGATGTCGCCTTCGTTTTCGAAGAGGTCCGATTCGGCATACATCGCCGCGGTTTCTTCGTCGAGGACCTGGAAATTGAGCAGCCAGGAGTAAAGCGTGTTCTCGAAGCCTTCGGGGATGAGGAGATGCGCCTTGACGCTGAAGTCCCCGTGCAGGCCGATGACGGCGGTGGCGTGATACATCGTGCGGTAGCGGGATTCGTAGACGCCTTCGCGCACGGTCTTGGCGAAGTTTTCGCGGTTGGCGTCGTCGACGAGGCGGCGCGCTTGCGCCTGCCGTCCGGTGATGGCGCCGTCGTTGAAGATGAGGACTTTGGCGTCGGCGGGGAGACCGAGGTCTTCGCTGCGGTGGACCGGCATGTCGGTGACGACGGTACCGGGAGCATGTTCCGCAAGGCGGTACGCTTCTTCCAGCGTGTTCACGCGGATGACGTTGTTTCGGTAATAGGCGGTTTCTAGGGTCGTGCGGATACGACTGAAAAGCGCGGGGCTCTTCGCGCCGATCGAGGATCTTGGAAGTCGGCTCTTGGTGGCCATGGAATTCTCCTTTCGCGGGGTCGGTAGGGCTATTCGATGTTCCAGTCGAAGACGCGGCGGGTCGACACGTAGTCGGAACGGACGCGCATCAGTTTGTCGATGCGGCGTTCCGCCATGATGTTGGCCGCTTTGTAAGTCGGCATCTTTTCTTCGCGGTGGATCTTGTAGATGTCCATCAGGCGGTCGTAGATGCCTTCGGTCGTTCTGATCGCGCTTTCTTGGTTGTAACCGACCATTTCATGGTAGACGTTGATGACGCCGCCGGCGTTGATGACGAAGTCGGGGGCGTAGAGGATGCCCATTTCGTCGAGCATGTCGCCGTGGCGTTCTTCTTCGAGGACGTTGTTCGCCGCGCCGGCGATGATCTTGCATTTCAATCTGGGGAGGGTGTCGTCGTTGATGATCGCGCCGATGGCGTTGGGGCTGAAGACGTCGCATTCGACATCGTAGATCTTGTCGGGTTCGACTTCGATCGCGCCGGGATAAAGCGCTTTGAAGGCGTCGATCTTTTCTTGGTCGATGTCGG
The DNA here is from genome assembly GCA_007132145.1 of Candidatus Izemoplasma sp. GTDB lineage: Bacteria > Bacillota_I > Bacilli_A > Izemoplasmatales > Izemoplasmataceae > SLPE01. The sequence continues at coordinate 511 of SLPE01000045.1, read as the reverse complement.
TGAAGTAGACATTCTTGATATCGCTTTCCTTGAGGTATTGCACCATTTCCTGGACGACGGCGCCGACGCCTTGGAAGGCGAGCGTCAAGCCGTCGAGGTTGTCTTGTCCGAGTTTTTCCTTGACGGAGGCGAGCATGCCGACGTAAGTGCCTCTTGCGGTGAGGATCGTCGTGCTGCCCGCGCCTTTGCGGGCGACGCCGGAGACGTAGTCGGTCTCGAGGTCCATGTATTCGCAGTCCTTCAAGGTGATGTTCATGTCCTGTCCGGTGTAGACGCGGCCGTTGAGGCTTTGGATGTAGCGGCCGTAGGAGCGGAAGAAGGCTTCGTTCTTGAGTTTTTTGGGGTCGCCGATGATGACGGTCTTGCAGCCGCCGATGTTGAGGCCGGCAGCGGCGTTCTTGTACGTCATGCCCTTGGCGAGGCGGACGACGTCGTAGAGGGCTTCCTCTTCGCTTTGGTAATTGTAGAAGCGGGTTCCGCCGCAAGAAGGACCGAGGCGGGTGTCGTGGAT
>SLPE01000149.1 GCA_007132145.1 Candidatus Izemoplasma sp. | reverse complement strand
GGCGGACGTTGCTCGAGCGATTCGAAAAAGCGCTCGATGTCAGTCGAAGCGAGAGCTGATATCGAAAAATATTTGCTTTTTGGCTTGAAACCGTGTATAATGCAACTATCATTCAATAAGAAGGAGATTTGTTTTATCCATGACAGGTACAGTAAAATGGTTTAATTCTGAAAAAGGCTACGGTTTCATCACAACGGAAGATGGGCAAGATGTCTTCGTCCACTACAGCGCCATCAACTCTGAAGGATTCAAGACACTGAACGAAGGCGACCAAGTCGAATTCGAAGTCGTCGAAGGCGACCGCGGACCCCAAGCAGCGAACGTAGAGAAACTTTGACGAATTGAACACAAACAGGCCTCCGGCCTGTTTTTTTTGGAAGCGCCTGCGCTTTTGTTTCAGGCGTTCGCGGCTTTATGATACAATATGATTGGTTGAACACGCAGTCGAAAGCGAGGCGGAAACCTTGAAAATATACAATACCTTGACGAACAGGCTCGAGACCTTCACGCCCTTGCATGAAGGCACGGTGAACATGTACGTATGCGGCCCGACCGTATACAACTACATCCAGATCGGCAATGCCCGTCCGGTCATCTTCTTCGATGTCGTCCGTCGCTTTTTCGATTACATCGGATACAATGTGAACTTCGTGTCGAACATCACCGATGTCGACGACAAGATCATCACCCGGGCGATCGAACTCGAACAAACGGAACGGGACATCGCCGAACGCTTCATCAAAGCGTTCTATGAAGACGTTGAACGTGTCGGAAGTTCGTCGGATTACTTGGCGCCACGCGTGACCGAGTACATGGACGCGATCATCGGTTACATCGAGAAACTGCTCGAAAAAGACTATGCCTACCACCATGACGGAGACGTCTATTTTCGCGTCGGGAAAATCGCCGATTACGGAATTCTTTCCGGTCGCAAACTCGAAGAACTGCTGGTCGGCGCTCGTGTCGAAATCAACAGGAAAAAAGAGAACCCGCTCGATTTCACGCTTTGGAAAAAGACGACCGACGGCGTCAAATACCCGTCACCCTGGGGGGAAGGACGTCCCGGATGGCATACCGAATGTGTCGCGATGATCGAAGAGATCTTCGGAGGACAAATCGACATCCACGGCGGCGGCGCCGATTTGATCTTTCCCCACCATGAAAACGAAATCGCACAGAACCGCGCGATGCATCCCCATCACATCGCGAGATTCTGGATGCATAACGGTCATCTTACCGTAGACCATGAAAAAATGTCGAAAAGCGCGGACAACTACATCCTCGTCAAGGACCTCGACGTCGATTACATGGGGTTCAGGCTCTTCACTTTGAATACCCATTATCGGAGTCCGATCAACTATACGGAAGAGAGTCTCGCCAACCACGTCAACGAGTGGCAACGTTTGAAACGCACCTACGCGCAGGCTTTTTACGCACTCGACCTCGCCGAAGCGCTCGACGGCAACGCGACGTTGGACGCACAACTGCTCAAGATCAAGAAGCGTTTCATCGCGGCGATGGAAGCCGATTTCAACACCGCCAACGCGATCACCGAACTGCAAAACCTCGCGAAAACGACGAACCGACGTTTGCGGGAACGGGAAAACCATGACGCTTTGCGAGCTGCGGTAAGGTTGTCCGAAGAACTGTTCGACGTCCTCGGACTCGACACGTCCCTGAAACGCATGTCGAAAGCGATCCGGCACATCTATATGGAATGGGGCGAAGCGCGGCGCAAGAAGGATTTCGAAAAAGCGGACCGGCTTCGCGAGAAACTGATGGAAGAAGGCGTCCTGTGACGACGGAACACAATGCACAAGCGCTCGCGTATCTCGGAGACGCGGTCTTGGAGTTGTTGTTCCGGGAAACGCTGCTCGCCGACAGCACCCGCAAAATCGCCGATGTCCACAATACCGTCGTCACCCATACGTCGGCGAGCGGACAGACGAAACTGCTCGCAGCGATCGAACCGGAACTCAACGAGGTCGAAAAAGCTGTCGTGAAACGCGGACGCAATGCGACGCTATCACGAAAGCCCCGTAAGGAACCCTTGGTCGTTCATCGTCGTGCGAGCGCCCTTGAAGCCTTGTTCGGCCACCTTTACGTCAACGGTGAAAAAGCGAGGATCGAGACGCTGTTTAAAGCGATGCTCGAAGCACTCGCCGAGGACGGGTCGTGAAGACGACGTTTTTTTCAAGTCGTTGAGGGACATCGTGTGTTACAATAGAGGACGGAAGAGAGAACGATATGTTGATATACGGCAAAAACCCTGTCATCGAAGCATTGCGCGCTTCGAGGAAGATCGAGACGATCTACCTTCTCGATCATCTCGACGAAACCTTTTTCGAAGGCTACGACATCCGGGGAATCCGGATGGAGAAGAAGACCCGCGGTCAAATGGATGCGCTCTTTCCCGGCGTCCATCAAGGCGTCGGCGCCCGTGTGGCGCCTTATGACGACGTATCGCTACAGCACGTGTTGAAGAAGACGAAGAAAAAATTGTTCGTCATGCTCGACGAAATCACCGATCCGCACAACGTCGGTGCGATCATCCGGACGGCGGCGGCTTTCAAGGCGGATGCCGTCATTCTTCAGAAAAGACGTGGTTCGGCGATTACGCCGACGGTCGTGAAAGTGTCCTCGGGCGGGATAGAACACGTCGACATCGTCCGCGTCACCAACTTGAACCAGACCATCGAGACGTTGAAAAAGCACGACATCTGGGTCGTCGGTGCCGCCTTGGACGGCGATACCACGCTCGAAAACGTTCCTCATGAGGCGAATCTCTGTCTCGTCCTCGGCAGTGAAGGGAAGGGGTTGCGTCGTCTCGTCCGCAAGCATTGCGACATGACGGTCAACATCCCGATGCTCGGTGAGGTCGAAAGCCTCAACGTGAGCGTCGCTTGTGGCATCTTGTTGTACGACATCACACGGAGAAGGTGATCGGTTGCGGCGGAAACGGACACTCAACGATTACGAACTCATCTTCCTCATACAAAGTGGCGATGAGGATGTCCTCGACCTCATGGTCGAAAAGTACCGCCGCCTGATTGCGAAAATGATTCATAAATTCAACCTCGCTTACGAGTTCGACGACTTGATGCAAGAAGGCATCATCATCCTCCATCGTTCCGTGATGCAGTTCGACCCCGCCTTCAACAAGACGTTCACACGTTATTTCGAATTGAATTTCAAGCGACACCTGATCAGCGTCGTGAGTATGCAAAAACGTCGTGCGGACAACCGCGTACTCTACCGCAGGGAAATATTCGAGAACAATCATGCGGTCCGGGAGGCCTCTGTATTCTACCGTCCTCATCTCGAAGAGATCGTCCGCATCCTCACACCGCTCGAATGGCGCGTCTATGTCGCGCGGCACGTCAAATGCGTTCCGCCGGACGAATGTGCGCGCGCACTCGGTCTCGACGCCAAGGTCGTCTACAACGCGTTGCACCGGGCGAAACGGAAGATACGTCGCCATTTGGGGGATACAACTTGACAAACCCCTTTGTCTTTGCTAAATTATATATCTGCAAGATAACCGGTTAAGGTTGTGAAGCGATGCGAAAGAAGATCACCTTGATTTGTGAAACATGCCTTTCGAGAAATTATACGACATCCAAAAACAAAGACGTCGACACGCGTCTGAGCGCCAAGAAGTATTGCAAGACTTGCGGGAAGCACACCTTGCACAAAGAAAGCAAATAGGAGAGTGCCACATGGCCGAAGAAAAGAACAAGGACATGAAGACTGAAGAACAAGAGACGAAAACCGAGAAGAAGAAGCGGTTCGCTTGGCCCAAGAGAAAACCCGGTGCCGCCCG
>SLPE01000081.1 GCA_007132145.1 Candidatus Izemoplasma sp. | reverse complement strand
GTGAAACTCGAAGAGGCATCGAGTCTCGTCAACGAACTCGGCGTCTTTACCGATTGCCCCGTGTGGGTGCTCTTTGCGGAATACGAAGAGAAGGTCGTCCGCGCCCGGATCCGTTCGAAAGGACCGGCGGTCAATGAAATCGCGAACCGTTTCGACGGTGGTGGCCACGCGATGGCGTGCGGAGCGAACCTAGGCACTTGGGCACGCGCGCAAGCGTTGTTGGAAGCCCTCGACGACTTGGTGAAGGCCTACAAGGAAGACTGATCAGGACATCACCCCGCGAAAGCGGGTTTTTTTTGATTCGAGGTATCAAAAGGTCACGCTTTGTGATATGCTTTAGACGGATGCATGTCGTCTCTATGGAGGTCGTCGATGGCATTGTTGGTAACTGCCGGCATCAATTGGACGCAAACCGTTTTCTTCATTGTCGGTGGGCTCGGCATCTTCCTTTATGGAATCCGTTTGTGCGGGGATTCGCTCAAACTGCTCGCCGGTCAAAAACTGAAACTTTTGATAGAGAAAACGACGAATACGCCGCTCAAAGGCATTTTCGTCGGAATTTTTTTGACGGTGCTCTTGCAATCGAGTTCCGGGACGACGGCACTCGTCGTCGGGCTCGTACGCGCAGGTCTCATGGGGTTGCCGCAAGCCGTAGGGGTCATCCTCGGCGCCAATATCGGCACGACCGCGACGAGTTTCCTCATCGGGTTGCAGATCAAACGGATCGCGCTGCCGATCATCGGCGTGGGCGCGTTGCTCGCATTTTTCTCGAACAAGAAACGACAAGGACGATTCGGAAGCGCGTTGCTCGGGTTCGGCATGATTTTCTACGGACTCGACTTGATGGGCGGCGGACTGAAGGTCTTCGTCGATTTCGATATCTTCCGTACGATGATGAAGAGCGTATCGGATTGGCCGGTGCTCGGTGTTCTCGTCGGCGCGATTTTCACGGCGCTCGTCCAGTCTTCGACGGCGACGATCGGGGTACTCCAGGAACTCTACACGACCGGGCAATTGCCTTTGATTGCCGGCGTCGCCATCGTCCTCGGTTCCAATGTCGGCACGACCGTGACGGCGATCATGGCCGCTTCCGGAGGCAGTGTCGCCGCCAGACGGACCGCAGCGGCGCATGTCGTCTTCAATCTCGGCGGCAGTGCGTTGTTCCTGTTGCTCATTCGTCCGTACACGATGTGGATCGAGTTTTTGGAGAACGCACTTCTCGGTGGAGAGAGTGTCGCGATGACGATCAGTTTGGCGCACATCTTCTTCAACGTCTTCAACACGTTCGTGATGTTCTGGTTCATCCGCTATCTCGTCAGATTGAGCGTCAAGATGGTTCCGGGAGAAGACGCTTTCGACATGATGAAGACGGAGGCCCTCGAAGAAAAACGTGTCAAGGACGTACCCGCACTCGCGCTTGAAAACGCAAAACGCGTCATTTTGAAGATGGCCGACATCGTCAACCGCATGTATGGATACGCCGTCGACTATTCTTTCAACGATGATGCTAAAGCGCTTGAAGAAGGGCGACAGTTCGAGGAAATCGTCGACACGATCGACCAGAAAGTCCACGATTATCTCGTGAAAGTGTCGATTGCCGACCTCGATAAGGACCTTGCGCAACTGCAAGCGGTCTATGTCGACGCCATCCGGGATTTCGAGCGCATCGCCGACCATTGTCAAAACCTTTTCGATTTCTTCGAACATCGTCACGAGAAGAAAATGACCTTGACCGAAGACGCCGCTTCCGACTTGACCCATCTGTACAACATCGTCGGTGAAACCCTCAACATCACGCTCGAAGCGTTCGCCGAGCGGGACAAGCTGCGCGCCGAGCAAGTGCTCGAATACGAAGACGCCATCGACGCCCTTGTCAGACGTTACCGAAAAAGGCATGTGCAACGTCTCGGTACGAAAGAGGACGCCGGGGTCGATGATGCCTTGTTCGTCGATATCCTCTCCAACGTCGAACGTATCGGTGACCATTGCACCAACATCGTGATGAACGTCTTGCAGGACAACTACTACCACAGTCTCGACGAAGACCTTACGGAGCGGGAAAGGAAGCCTTGAGAAGAAAAGGCGAATAGTCCTTGCATGAAATCGGGACATGGTATATAATACATAAGCGTAAAAAAAATCAAGACCGTGAAACCGTCATTTTCACGGGAACGAGGAATGATTGAATGCCCGAAACACGCGAACAGAGTCTGATCCGTCTCGCCGAAGGCGTACTCGCCGAAAAGAAACAACCGATGGACCTCTACGAGCTTTTCGACACGGTGCTCGACAAAGGCGATGTCCGAGTCGAAGATGCGACGTCCTTGTTGCAGACGTTCTACACCGATTTGACAAGCAGCGCGAAATTCACGTACATGGGGCAGAACACCTGGGACCTCAAGCAACATCAAAAAGTCGAGCTGTGGGAAAAAGACGGCTCGTATTATGACGAATACAAAGATGTCGAGAACCCGGTCTACGACGAGCGCATCGCGGCGGCCGAAGAAGCCGAACGCGTGCATCTCGAAATGCTCGAAAAACGGGCTGCGGAAGCCGAAGAAGAACGTATGAAGGCCGAAGCGGAAGCCGAAGCGGAAGCTCAAGCGCTTGCCGAGGCCGAAGCGGCGAGCGAAGAAGCCGCCGAGTCCGTAGAAGCCGTCGAGGAGAAGTCGGAACCGGCTGCACCGGAAGTCGAAGACACGCCGCCTGAAGAGACGAAAGAAAAAGTCGAGATCGAACTCGTCGAAGACGAGACCGAGAAGGAAGAAGAGGAAGATGTCGAGGTCGACGAGGAATACGAAGACTTCGACGAAGACAAATACCACGAGTACATGGACACTTACGAAGACGAATACGACAAATAATTCCTTGTACATCGACGCTCCGATTTGGTATAATTCAATCGGGCGCTGAAAAAGTTCTCCGACGAGGACTTTTTCTATTTTAAGGGGGGAAAACCCATGCAAAAACCGAAATTCGTCTTCATTACCGGTGGCGTCGTGTCGAGTCTGGGCAAGGGCATCGTGGCCGGTTCACTCGGACGTTTGTTGAAAAACCGCGGGTTGAAAGTCTTCATGCAGAAGTTCGATCCCTATATCAATGTCGATCCCGGAACGATGTCGCCTTATCAACACGGGGAAGTCTTCGTCACCGACGACGGGGCGGAGACCGATCTCGATTTGGGACATTATGAACGGTTCATCGACGAAAATTTGAGCAAGAACGCCAACATCACCGCCGGCAAAGTGTATCGCGACGTCCTTGATAAGGAACGCCGCGGTGAATACCTCGGTGCGACGGTCCAAGTCATCCCCCATGTGACCGACGAAATCAAGAAGCACGTGATGAAAGCGGGCGAAGAAGCGGAAGCGGATATCGTCATCACCGAAATAGGCGGCACGGTCGGCGATATCGAGTCGCTGCCTTTTCTCGAAGCGATTCGACAAATGCGGATCGATGTCGGTGAAGAGAACACCCTCTACATCCATAACACGCTCGTTCCGAAGCTCGAAGTCACGGGAGAAATGAAAACGAAGCCGACACAACACAGTGTCAAAGAACTCAGGAGTCTCGGCATCAATCCCGACATCATCGTGTTGAGGACGCAAAGCGGATTGAATGAAGACATCGTCGACAAGGTGTCGATGTTTTGCAACGTCAAGAAAGAAGCCGTCATCGCGGCTGAAGACGTCGAAATCATCTACGAAAGCGTCCTCAAGATGCGCGAACAAAGCCTCGACGACCTCGTCTGCGATCATTTGAATTTGAAGACGGTCGCGCCGGACATGGAAGAATGGACCGCTCTGATCGAACGGATCGCGACGTTGAAACG
>SLPE01000193.1 GCA_007132145.1 Candidatus Izemoplasma sp. | reverse complement strand
TAGACGGGGATTGAGCAAATCGAGTTGAAACGACCATAGGATATGGGCGCTGTTGATGATGAAGATGAGTGCGAACAACAACCACACGACCATCGGTCTGAAAGGGAAGTCGGGCATCGTCCAACGAAAGATGATGAACCCAAGAAGCAAGACGAGCGTCGAAAAGACGAGATTCAAGGTGATTTTCGCCCAGGCGATCCTTTTTGTATCGAGCGGGGAGGTCTTGACGAGGATGAACTCCCATCCTTCCGATGTGATCGCCGTCGCCGACGCCGTGTTCGATGCCATGGCGATCAAGGAAATGATCAAGACATTGAAGGCGAGAACCGCATGATTTCCGGTAGTCACACGGGGCAACGCCATGTAGATGTAGTTGAGGACGAACATGAAGAAAGGCAAAGTCAGAAGGACGGTGTAATCGTTGAGCAATTGGTTGATGTTGCGGAATGTGATCGTCAGTTCCTTTCTCAAAAACGTCAAGTAGAGATTGCGTTCCTGCCTGTTTCTCGTGACACGTTTCTTTTGCACGGCATGTTCGCTAGAACGGCTCGAGAGTCTGAAATACAAGGGACGCGACACCAAGATGACGAAGATGCCGGCTAAGATCAGACTTGTGAAAATAATCAAGTAATTGACGAATACGTCCTGGCCGAACATCAGACGTCCGATGTTGTTGTACAAAACCATGTGATGACTGACGCTTCCCATGAAGTCGAGAACCGCGCTGACGTAGCGATCCGCATGGCGGATGAACTCGAAGGGAACGGGGAAGGACCACATCAACCGCATGACGAGATAATAGGTCGCACCCAGGGCGAGCAGTCCGCTGAACAAGGCCAGACGATGGTATTTCACGAGCACATTGCGTATATGGACCATGGGCATCGAAAGGGCTGTCGAGACTAAGACGACGATGATCGGCAGGATGACGACGACGGGAAGAATGTTGATATAGTATCCCGGCGAGACTTGATTGACGAAGCCGAAGCCGATCAGCATCGGGATGATCAAGTAGACATTCCTCAGCAACTCCTGGATGTAGAAAACGACGAGTTTGCTCGCGAAGACTTCGTCGAGCCTGACCGGGAAGGCGTGGAGAATCTGGTTCTCCTTGCTCTTGTACAAGTCGTGCATCAATCCGTTCGTCGCGGCGATGATGCCGATGATTTGCGTCGTCGCCAAAACGAAAATCATGACCCTCATCGTCATGTCGATGGCGAAGAGGCTGTTGATGAGGTAGAAAAAGAAGGAGACGACGACACTCGAAATGGCGACGAGCACGATACGCACGGAGATATCGCCGATCAAACGTCTACGTTTTTCGACAGTCAGTTTCATCTTGTTGCTCAATTGGAGCGCGGCCAAAATGCGCACGCGTGCGACCGTCGGGGTGAGCTTGCGAATGAGCGCTTTTTTCAACGCCACGGTTTTGCGGATCGCTCGGCGTGAAAGCGCAACGATTTTCCCGAAACGGGTCTTGTCCTTTTTTTCCTGTTCATTCATCTTGCATCTTCCTCGTGCCGTTCGGACGTTCGTCCATCATCATCGGGTTCATGTTTCATGTATAAGTCTTCAAGCGGGATGTTCTTCTCTTTCAAGTGGGCCATGTCGTAGACACCGATGAGTTTCCCCTGGTTGATGACTCCGACCCGATCGCATATCTTCTCAACCACTTCGATGACATGACTCGAGAAGAAGACCGTTTTGCCAAGATCGGCATAATCCCGCATCGTTTTCTTGATTTGGTATGAACTCTTGGGGTCAAGACCCGTCAAGGGTTCGTCGAGAATCCAGACGTCCGGTTCATGGATGAGTGCCGCGATGACGACGAGTTTTTGTTTCATGCCGTGCGAATAGTATTTGACGTCGTTGTCGATGGCGTGCGCGAGCCCGAACTGTTCGAGGTAATGCTCGAGTCTGCGATCGCGGACGGATGCCTCGACACCGTAAAGGTCGGCGATGTAATGAATATAGCGTCTTCCGCTCATGTTCTCGAACACGGCATGGTTATCTGAAACATAGCCGATTTTTCGCTTGGCCTCAAGCGGGTTCTTGCGTATGCTGTGCCCACAGATTTCCATGTCCCCCGAGGTGATGGACTGGATGCCGACAAGGCATTTGAGAACTGTCGATTTCCCGGCACCGTTGTGTCCGAGAAAACCGAACACCTCACCTCGTTCGACCGTCAGGGAGAAGGTGTCGACGGCACGGACCTTTGCGTTTCCATAGCGTTTGGTGAATCGTTGTATCCGTATCATCAGGCATGCTCCTTCTCGTAAGCCGCTCGTGGTTTCATGGAAAGCGTCGCGGTGTTCATTTCGGTTCCAAAGCTTCTTCCCAAGGCTTGGTCGACATGTAAAGGTCCTCGATGCGGATGTCCTTGTCGCGGATGTCTTGCATATCGTAAATACCCAGAAGCGAACCTTCATGGATGATGGCGATGCGGTCACACACTTTTTCGACGACTTCGATGACATGGCTCGAAAAGAAGACGATGCGACCCGAGTTCGCGTATTCGCGCATGATCGTCTTGATCTCGAAGGCGCTGTTGGGGTCGAGACCGGTCAGCGGCTCATCGAGAATCCAAGCGTCCGGTTGATGGACCAAGGACGCGATGACGACGAGTTTTTGCTTCATGCCGTGGGAATAACTCTTGATTTCATGGTCGATGGCGTGTGTCAAGGCCAACTTGTCGAGATAGGTGTTCAAGTGTTCGGTTCTTGTATGCTCGTCGACGTCGAAGAGGTCGGCGACATAGTTGATGTATTCACGACCCGTCATCCGTTCATAGACCGCATGGTTGTCCGAGACGAAGCCGATGCGCTTCTTCACTTGATTCTTCTGCGACCTTATGCTGTATCCGCAGACTTTCATATCCCCGCTCGTCACGGCCTGGATGCCGACGAGACTCTTGATCGTCGTCGATTTTCCGGCGCCGTTCTGACCTAGGAAGCCGACGACTTCACCGCGGTTCACTTCAAGAGAGAAATCATCTACCGCCAAGATACCGGAATTCTTATAACGTTTCGAGAAATTCTCGATCCGGATCATGTCCTTCGCTTCGACATCGAGGGGTTCATCGATGCTGCGACCGCCATGGGCCTTTTTGAACGCGGCTTTGACGCGTGCGTCGTCTTTGAGCTCCCCAAGCAATCGGCTCAAGTTGTCGAACGCCTGGAACAATCGGTCATAGATGAACCAGTTGACGAACATCAAGAAGACGAACCCGACGTAGTAGATGCTTTGGAAGACATAGTAGAATGTGAATGTGAGACCACGAAATTCGATGTCGATTTTGTTGGTCGTATGGAGATCGACAGCGCCGTCGCCGAAGAATGAACTGATGTGGGTGCTGTAGGTGAAGAAATAATCGGTGCCCGCCCCCGTCGGGTAGTTTCTGAACCACGTGTTGATGAAAACGACGGCGATGAAATAGATCGTGAAGATCCAGATCGCTTGCAACATGTTTTTGAGTTGCGGACGGGGAAACGCCTTCAAAGCCACTGCGAGGATGGGAACCATCAGCGGAAAATAGTGCGTGAGAACAAAGCGAATGACGCTCAAACTGAAAAGGTCGTGGTCATAGTCCGGCAAAAGGAGCGCCATCAAGGCACCGATGACATTGACGAAATAGTTGAAATAGAAGAAACCGTTCCACTTGAACACGAAAGCGACAAGCATCAGGATGGTCGCCGTGTTGCACAAATGCAAGGGCAACCCCCGAAGCCCGGTCGAAGGATGCGTGAAGAACTGGATGATGTTCGCAAAGACCAAGAACAACAACATCAAGTAGATGTCATCGGAATCCTTGTCTCGAAAGATGAAATAGATGATCGGCATCGCGAAAAAGGGAAGGAGCAGGATGAAGACGTGCGATGGCGTGAAGTCG
>SLPE01000182.1 GCA_007132145.1 Candidatus Izemoplasma sp. | reverse complement strand
TTCTCGACGAAATCCAGACCGGCTTCGGACGGACCGGGAAGATGTTCTGTTTCATGCACGACGACATCATGCCCGACATCTTGTTGCTCGGTAAAGCGCTCGGTGGCGGTGTCTTCCCCGTCAGCGCCGCGGTATCGAGAAAAGACATCATGGACGTCATCACGCCCGGGTCCCACGGTAGCACCTTCGGCGGCAACCCGCTCGCCTGCGTCACCGGGGAAGCTTCGCTTGAGGTCCTCGTCGAAGAAAGGCTCGACGAGCGTTCCGAAGAACTCGGAAAGCTCATGCTCGAAGGCATCCGTGCCATCGACTCGAAACATTTCAAGGAAGTCCGTGGAAAAGGACTGTTCATCGCCATAGAACTGAAACCTTCCGCGGGCGGCGCGAGACCCTATACCGAAGCCTTGAAGGAAAGAGGCATTCTCGCCAAAGAAACGCATGTGCATACGATTCGTTTTGCACCACCGCTCGTCATCAAGAAAGAAGAGATCGAATGGGCGGTCGACATCATCGCCGAGGTTTTCGCAAAATAAACCAAAGGCACGGAAACGTGCCTTTTTACCGTTCATTCGACCATCGATGGAGGGATTCAGATGAAACCGTTGTCCAGACGCATGGACCGTATCGGAGCGTCGAAGACGCTTGAAATCAACGCCAAGGCGAACGCCTTGCGGGCGCAAGGCGTCCGCGTCATCAATTTCAGTTCCGGTGAGCCCGACTTCAAGACGCCCGCACACGTCTTGAAGAAGGCGAAGACGTTCTTGGAGGGAGGACATGTCCGCTACACGGCCGCGGCGGGCATCGCACCTTTGCTAGAAGCCGTCGTCGACAAGTTTTCCAAAGACAACGGCCTGATGTATGAAGCGAAGAACATCATCGTCACATCGGGTGCGAAATACGCGCTTTACAATGCGCTCCAAGTCCTGTGCGACGAAGGAGACGAAGTGCTCATTCCCTCGCCCTACTGGACGAGCTATCCCGAAATGGTGCGGCTTGCCGGCGCTTCACCGGTCTTCGTCGACACCGACCGTCGCTTCTCGCTCGTCCCCGATGCCCTTGAAGCAGCGATGACAACGAAGACGAAAGCCATCATCATCAATTCCCCGAACAATCCAAGCGGCGCGGTCCATGACAAAGAGACCCTCGAAGCGATTGCGGCACTGGCGATCCGCCACGACCTCTACGTCATCAGCGACGAAATCTATGAAAAACTCATCTATGAAGGCGGACATGTGAGCATCGCCTCGCTTTCCGAGGCGATCAAGGCGCGGACCATCGTCGTCAACGGCGTCTCGAAAGCCTATGCGATGACGGGATGGCGCATCGGTTACGCGGCGGCTCCCGAAGCCATCGCCAAACGGATGATCAACATGCAATCGCATGCGACGTCGAACGCCAACACGGTCGCGCAACACGCGGCGCTTGAAGCCCTTCGCGGCGATCCGGCCGTCGTCGAGGACATGCGGCACGCGTTCGCCCGACGCAAAGACGTGATGGTCGAAGGCTTGAACGCCATCGGACATCTCGTGTGCGACCCGCCGGCAGGGGCTTTTTATGCGATGCCCGATGTCAGCGCCTTGTTCGGGAAGACCTTCAACGACACCCCCATCGAAACGGCGTCCGATGTATCGAGGCTCCTTCTCGAAGAAGCCCATGTCGCGACAGTCCCCGGTGAAGCTTTCGGGACGGACCAACATGTGCGGCTTTCCTACGCGACGTCGCTCGAAGACATCGAAGAAGGCCTACAGCGAATCGCCGCCGTTGTCAAGGCGATGGCGTAAATCCATGTCCTATCCAAAAAGTCGCTCCCGCAGTGAGGGAGCGACTTTTTTCAACCGTAGAAGAACCATGCTGCGAATTCCGGGATGTTGAGGAAGGCGACCCAGACGGCGCCAATAGCCGCGAAAAGGCTCATGACAACAGTCAGTGTGATGTAGAGACGCTTGGTTCGTGAGCGCTCACCGACGAAAAAGAAGTAACCGATGCCAGCCGGCAAGAGGACGATCGCGATTTTCGAAGGTAGCGGACCTTCGAAACCGCTCGCGACGACGATGCGCATGACGAACAAGGCGAAGGCGAGACCCAAAGCGACATAGACACTCAAAATGAAACCGAAAACGAGCATCTCAAACATGGCGTTTCCTCCCGAGCACGACATAGATGAGCCAGAACGCCGGTAACACCGTGCCGAGCAGCGTTCCGAAAAAGAAGTAGATGAAGAATGCCCATGTCAGAAGGGAAAAGAGGACGCTCAAACGTTCGCACAATCTCATTCTCCCACCTCGTCTTCCGTGATGACCCATGTCGAGAGCACTCCGTTTTCATCGATGTGGATGACGCGTCCGCCGATGGCGGGCGAGCCGTAGCCGTTGTATCCGGAAAGACGGCCGTACGCCAAGAGCATGCCTTCATGCTCGAAGGCGAAATCGTTCTCGTGGTCGTGCCCGACGAAGACGCCCCGGGTCATGCCGGTGGTGAGTGCGACATCGAAAAACCCGGTGTCGACGCCTTGCGGATGCACCGGTTCGCCGAAACGGCCTTCATAGGCGTCGTCATCCAAAGTTTCGATGAGAAGGAACTGTCTCAGCGGCGTATGCATGAAAGCGATTGACGGGACGGTATCCTCGGATACAAAGTTTTCATACCATGCGACTTGCGCTTCGCTCAAATGGTCGTATTTGCCTTCTTCTTCGGTGTAGGGTTCCCGCTCACTCTTCGTGTCGAAGAAGTAGGCGTGATAAAAGGGGACGTCTTCGAGCGTGAACGTGATCTTGAAGTTGCCGACGCCGCCGTCTTCGAGTTGCGGTCCCGCTTTGAAGAAGAGGTTGTCCGCTCGTTGTGCGACGGAGACGAGGCGGAACGGATCGTGGTAATCGGTGTCGTGGTTTCCGAGCACGAATGTCCAAGGGACGCCCGTCTTGTCCATGACGGAGACGAGTCGTGCGAACAGCGGCACCGCGAAAGGGGACATCACGATGTCGCCGGTGAAGACGACAAGGTCGAAATCGGCGCTTTCGACCAAGGTCTCGACAGCTTTATACGTCCGACGGTCGTTGTAGTCGATGCCGTATGTCAAATGCAAATCGGTCAATTGCAAAATGGTCAGTCCTTTGCCGTCGAGTTCGATCACGAGTGGCTCGTTGTCGGTAAACGCCACCTGTTGTTCGTTGCGACACGAAGAAAGTCCCGCTGCGAAAACGATCAATGTCACGACAATCCATGGCTTTTTCAGGGATATCCGTCCTTTCAAGTCGTCGTTGACTGTATTATACCAGATGTCTAGACGTTTTACGGAAAAACCGTTCGTCCGTTTTCGACGGTGTGATACAATGGAATCGAGTGAAAAACACGAGGAGATGACCCGATGGACAGCTTGATATTCGCTTTCAATGCGCTCGCGCCCCTGATCGCTTTGGCAGTGCTCGGATACGTGCTACGGCGAAGTGGAACGGTCGGAGACACTTTCATAGACCATCTCAACCGTTTCATTTTCTATGTCGCCTTGCCGGTCTTGATCGTCGTGACGATGATGGACATCGATCGTTTTGACATGGTCGGTGGCGGTCTTGTGCTCTTCGTTGTTTGCGCCATCGCACTGATCAGTATGGCCGCTTTCGTCCTCTTGCGCTTTTATCCCGGTCAAGAGAGCCATAGGCCGGTGCTTGTGCAAGCCGTGTATCGGGGGAACTTCATGTTGATAGGGATGCCGCTCGCTCTGCGCCTCGGCGGTCTCGAAGCACTCGGAATCCTCGCGGTACTCAACGCGTTGGTCGTGCCGATGACGAACATGTTGTCGATCGTGACGTTCGGGTTCAAACGTGAAAACGGGAAAATCGGACCGGGCGTCTTCGCCGATTTGATGAAGACGACAATGAAGAATCCGTTGATGATCGCGATC
>SLPE01000078.1 GCA_007132145.1 Candidatus Izemoplasma sp. | reverse complement strand
TCGGTTCTCGGGGCGATGACATAGCCCAAGAAGACGGAAATCATGCCGATGAACATGGCGTTCATGAACAGTTCTCCCCATTTGCGGTCTTTCACTTGCATGCGTTTGACACCGCCGAGAATCCGCTTGAGGAACAGAGGAATGATGATCAGCGGCGGCAAGACGCCGAAGGTCATCACCCAGACGACGGTGACGAACACTTGCGGGTCGCTGATCTGTGCCGCGGTCGAACCTTGGAAGACGCCGACGACGACATTGAACGTCGCAGGCAGTTCATACGTCACGGCGCCGAGGATGCTCAAACGGATCCAGGGAATGACGACACCGAGCAGTTTCGCGAGCGTCAAGAGTCCGAGCAGAATCGCGATCGACGGTGCGATGCTGAAAACCATCGACGAAACGACCGTACGGACGAGGACGCGACGTTCAACACCGAGCGCCTGTGCTTCTTTAGACGCTTTGACCATGAAAAAAAGCGATTGCGAAATGACGAAGACGACGACGAACGCGCCGAGCGCGTACATCCACCAGGCAGTCAAGAAATCCATAATCACCAACCTTATCCGATGTCATAGTGTTGAAGAGAAAACAAAAAGTGGCGGGTGAACGCCACTACTTAGCGGTGTTGTTTCGGACACGTCGTTTCATATAGGTGTCATGGGCATAGATGACGACCTTGATCAACAACAAGAGACAAAGGAGCGAAAGACTGATGTCGTAGGCGAGGACATCGTCTCCGGAGAGGATTTTCCGTTGCATGAGACCTTCCGTGTAGAGATTGTCGTACGTATGATGCAATGCGTAAAGACCGTTGAGGAAGTACGCTTTGGCGACAAGGACGATGGCCACACCGTAGATCAACGCGAATCTGCGGTGTTTTTGAATGAGCAGAAAAATCAACAGCAACGCGAAGATGATGGTCAAGACGGGAAAATAGAGCGCACTCACGTCGTGCTCGATGAAGTTGAACTCGACGAGCATGAATCGCCGGCTCACTTCGACGACGCCGCTTTCCGCGTCGGGGTTGCGGAAAGGAAAGAATATCGAGAACACCAACTGAAGCGCGATCAACAAGAGGATGAACAGGATGTCTTTTTGGTAATGGTTGAGTTTGAACACGGCGAACACCTCGTCCTTATGTCATCATTGTAGCATACGGGCCTTCGAAAGGGCAATGCCCATCATGTTTTGCTTTTCTTCGTTGCGAGCATGAGCCGCTTGTATTCATGCGGCTTCAACCGTCTCGCTTCTCCGGCCGCGAGCCCTTCGAGCCCGACGCATCCGAAACGGACGCGTTTGAGTTTCAAGACGGGATGGTCGAACGTCTCGAAGAGCCGTTTGACGTGATGATAGCGCCCTTCGGTAACGACGATGTTCAAACGGGTCCGCGCTTTGACCTTGTCGTATTCGACGGCATGGATCCGGGCGCGTTTCGTCTTGATGCCGTCGAGTTCGACACCTCTTGAAATCTTTCTCGACGTCTCGCGTCGCACGAAACCTTCGACGACGGCGCTGTATTCCTTTTCGACGCCACGGGATGGATGCAGCAACGCATGGGCGAAATCGCCGTCGTTGGTCATCAACAACACCCCGGAGACGTCGTAATCGAGTCTACCGACGGGGTAGAGGCGTTCTTTGGCGGGAACGAGGTCGGTCACGACCTTGCGTCCTTTGGGGTCGCTCGCGGCGCTGATCGTGCCTTCGGGTTTGTAAAGCACCCAGTAGGCCGGTTCTTCATCGACGAGAGGTTCGCCTTTGACGGTGACGGTGTCGCGTTTCTCGACTTTCGTGCCGAGTTCTTTCACGACGACGCCGTTGACGCGGACGTGGCCGCTTTCGATCAGTTCTTCGGCCTTGCGCCGCGAACAAAGACCGCTCGCCGCGATCCGTTTCTGAAGACGTTGCGGGGCATCATGCTTCTTCATCGACATCGTCCTCGTTCGTGAATGGCATCACTTTCACATGGACGTACTTGATGCGACGGTCCTTGATTTCCTTGATGGTGAAGGTCACCTTCATGAGATCGGTTTCGCCATCGTGTTCGTAGGCGACTTTGGCGATTCTCAACGCATGGGTCATGTCGACTTCGGGAATTTCTTCGAACTGTTCGAAGAGCCAGGCGCCGAGCGATCTGTCTTCGACCGGGGCGGCTCCGAGGTCGAGGTCTTCGAAGAGGTCGGCTAGGGTGATGTCGGCACTGACGCCGTATTCGTCGCTGGCGATCGGTTTCACATGGATGTCGTCGACGTCGTCGTGTTCATCGTAGATTTCGCCGACGAGTTCTTCGAGGGCATCTTCCATCGTGACGATGCCGCTCGTCCCGCCGAATTCGTCGCTGACGACCGCAAGGTGCGAGTTCTGCCGTTGCAACGTTTCGATCAACGTATCGACGCGCATCGATTTGGAGACGAAGATCGGTGTTTTCATCAACGCCCTGACATCGACGTGTTCGCCTTTGATCAAAGCGGTGAAGAAATCGCGTTCGGTCAAGATGCCGATGATGTTGTCACGGGACGTCTCATAGACGGGGAGTCGGCTGAATTGATGTTCGAAGAAGGTCGTTTTGATGTCTTCGATGGCGGCATCTGCGTGGATGGCGATCATGTCGACGCGCGGCGTCATGATCTCGTAGACTTTGCGGTCGGAGAGATCGAGGACGCTTTGGAGCATTTCCGCTTCGTCTTCGTCGATCGACCCTTCTTCTTCCATGGTGTCGATGATGGTCTCGAGTTCGTCTTCGGTGACGCTGATCGTCACCCGGTTGTCGGGCCGGAGGAACCACGATTTGACCATGATGAAAAACGCCGTCACCGGACGGAGGCCTTTGATGATGATGAACAACGCGCCGCTGATGCGGCAGGCGATTTCATCGGAATGGCGCTTGGCGAGACTCTTGGGGATGATTTCCCCGAAAATGAGGATGATCGTTGTCATGACGAGGGTGTTGACGATCGTCACCAAGGTTTCACGGTCTTGGAAGAAATAGGAGAAAAACCCGACGCTCACGCTCGCGAGCGCGACATTGGCGAGATTGTTGCCGACGAGGATCGTCGAGAGTGTCAAATCGAAGTTTTCGTGAATCCAATAGGCTTTCTTGCTACCCTTGCGCCGTTCTTCGATGAAGGTGCGGATGCGGATGACGTTGAGACTGGAAAAAACCGTTTCGCTCATCGAAAAGAAACTCGAGACGATGAGCAAAACGACGAGCAGGACGATGCTGACGACGACGAACGTCGGCGTGTTCTGATTCAAGAACAATATATCGGCGGGATCACTCAAAACCCCTTCACTCCTTTATGCCTTGGTGCTGTATTTTCCGGTTTGCGTGTTGATGACGATCTTGTCGCCGTTTTCAACGAACAAAGGGACTTGCAGTTTATAGCCCGTTTCGACGACGGCGTCCTTGGTCGCGTGCGTGACCGTGTTTCCACGTACGCCGGGAACGGTGTCGACGACTTCGAGTGTCACTTTTTCGGGAACGTCGATGCCGAGGATTTCCCCTTCGAACGACATGATGGACACTTCCATGCCTTCGATGAGGAAGTTCAAGCGATCACCGAGTTGCTCTTGGGCGATTTCGAGTTGTTCATAGGTATCGTTGTTCATGAAGACGTGCAGATCGCCGTTGGCGTAGAGATATTGCATTTTCTGCTTCTCGATCATCGCCGTTTCGACTTTTTCGCCCGCTCTCCATGTCTTGTCGACGATGTTTTGTGTGCGGAGGTTGCGAAGTTTACTCCGGACGAAGGCGCTGCCTTTTCCGGGCTTGACATGTTGAAACTCCATGACGATGTAAAGGTTGCCGTCGTGTTGGATGGTGAGGCCGGTCTTGAAATCGTTCGTGGTAATCATACGGTTCACTCCTAGAGTATCTGGTTGACTCATGTATTATATATGTTTTAGCGCCTTTTATCAACATTTT
>SLPE01000064.1 GCA_007132145.1 Candidatus Izemoplasma sp. | reverse complement strand
GAACGAGCAACAATAGAAAATAATGCGCTGCAGTTGTTTCGTAACCAAATGTTAAAAAACCTTGGACGAGGAGAATTTTTGAAAGTTTCAACAATAGATGAAAGGGTTAAAGGTTTTCTGATCAAAAAGTATTCGCTGGATAAAAAGAGCATTGGCACAATTTACCATCCATCCGCGATAGAAACATACCCACAGGCTACAACAAGTGAAGATGGCAAAAAGTATCTCGGAAGCCCACTAATTTCTTCCGTCAGAAATCCAATGGCAATGAGAGCACTTCACCAGCTGCGCAAAGTGATCAATGAACTGATTAGGGAGGATATCATAGATGATAACACAAGGATAAATATCGAAATGTCAAGAGGCCTTTTAAACGCAAATGAAAGAAAGGCTTTGCAAAACTGGCAACGCGACCGGGAGACGCAGCGAAAACAATTTGCTGAAAAGATTGCGGAGCATTATAATGCACAGGGTGTCACTACAACACCCAACGATGATGATATTTTAAAGTACCAGTTGTGGGAAGAGCAACAACATAAGTGTGTTTATACCGGTGACGAAATTGCATTAAATGAGTTTTTGGGATCGAATCCGGTTTATGATATAGAGCATACCATACCAAGGAGTTTATCCTATGATAATTCCCAGGAAAACAAAACACTATGTCAAAACAGGTTTAACCGGTCGATCAAGAAAAACCAAATGCCTTTTGAACTATCGAACCATGAAGAAATTACTTTAAGGGTTGATGCTCTTTGGAAAAACAGAATTGAAGAGTTAGAAAAACAAATTCAGGGCGCTGCAAAGCAATCCAAGGTTGCCCCTGATAAAGAAACAAAAGACCGTGCCATTCAAAGACGGCATCAACTTTTGTATGAAAAAAGGTATTGGCAGGGAAAGTATATGCGTTTTTTTATGAAGGATGTACCGCAGGGGTTTAAAAACAGCCAGATTGTGGATACTGGTATTATTACAAAGTACGCACGTCTATATTTAAAGAGTCTTTTTGGTAACGTGAATACAGTAAAAGGCAATACGGTTGCAGAGTTTCGTCGTGCATGGGGTTTGCAGCCGGCTTATGAAAAAAAGGAAAGGATAAATCATGTACACCATTGCATGGATGCTGTTGTAATAGCCTGCATGACAAAGGAGAATTATGAAAAGCTGGCAAATTATTATTACAACGTTGAAGATAGCTTCGTAAGAGATGCCAGTATCGCCTACAAATTTGACAAACCCTGGCCATCTTTTACCGAGGATATAAAAGATTTGGAAAATCAAGTTTTGGTTTCCCATCATACGCCTGACGTTTTCCCGAAGCAAACGAAAAAGAAACTCAGAAAGCAGGGCCGCGCTGTAAAGGACGTAAAAGGTAATCCAATTTATCAACAGGGTGATACTGTTCGTGGTAGCTTGCATAAGGAAACTTTTTATGGGGCTATTGAACGAGAGATTAAAAACAAAAACGGAGAAGTTGAAAAACAGATAAAATATGTTGTAAGAAAACCTCTTGATCAACTTGAAGATACTAATATCAAAAATATTGTGGATGACAGAATACGGGAAATTGTTTCAAAAGGCCGCGAAAAAGAAAAAGAGCTAAAAAAGGAGATTGAAAAGCAAAAAAAGAGACTTTCGAAAGCAGAAGAGCATGAGGAATCTGTAATAAAGGAGGAAATAAACGCCCTTCAAAATGCAATAAATGAACTTTATGTTTTGCCCACAAAAAAAGGTGGTCTTGTTCCGATAAAAAAAGTTCGGATTTTTACACCCGATGTAACAACTCCCATTTTGCTCAAAAAGCACAGAGACCAATCAAGAAAACAACCCAAAGAACATAAACTCCATTATCATGTAAAAAATGACGGCAATTATCTGATGGCTATTTATGAGGGTAAAGATGACAGAGGAAAGATAAATCGAGACTTTCATTTATTGAGTAATCTTGAAGCTGCTGAGTGCCATAAACTCTCAGTTAATAGAGAATTAAAGCCACAGGGATTAGCTAATATCAATAATCTGATACCAGCAATAAAAAACAGAAAGAATCTTGATTTGCCACTTAAATCGATAATTAAGATCGGAACACTAATAATTCTTTGGGAAAAAAATCCAGAGGAAGTATTTGACCTAAATGCTTCAGAATTAAATCGCCGGTTGTATAAAATTACAGGGCTTAGTGTTCAACGTATTAAAAGTCCAAATGGCAAAGTCAATGAATATGCAACAATCGTTATGCGGTTTCATCAAGAAGCCAGACCCGCTAAAGATCTTACAACTGAAGATGGTTTATTTAGAAAGGATGAAATGTATAAGGCGATGAGAAAAGTGAATCATAATCAGTTTAATGCTTTAGTTGAAGGCTATGATTTTGCAATTACCTCACTAGGACAAATATTATTCTTTTAAACATTAGCATTCATAATGATTAAGCGCACATTGTTTTTTTCAAACCCCTTGAGATTAAGTTTACAATACAGTCAACTCGTTGTGGAAACCAGGGATAAATCGAGGATAACCACAATTCCAATAGAAGACATTGGTTTTGTATTGTTTGACAACATGCAGATCTCGGTAAGCTTGCCTCTTATTGAAGCCCTTGTTGCCAACAATACGGCTGTTGTTTTTTGCAACTCAAAACACTTTCCTCAGTCTATGTTGTTAAACCTTGAGGGGAATAACACGCATGCAGAAATCACACGAAATCAAATCAATGCAAGTGCTCCTCTTAAAAAAAGACTTTGGCAACAATGTGTGCAGACAAAAATTAAGAATCAAGCTGCTGTGCTTCGCTCTATGGGTAAGAAGAATGCAGAGTTAAATGCGTTCGCAAATAATGTAAAGTCGGGTGATCCGGACAATCGTGAAGGAGCGGCTGCCCGTATCTACTGGAGCAGAATGTTTTATGATGGGTTTATCAGGGAACGTTTTGGCAAATATCCAAACAACCTTTTAAACTATGGATATATGGTTTTACGCGCAGCCGTTGCCAGAGCATTGGTCGGCTCCGGATTATTCCCTGTTTTAGGCATCCATCATAAAAACAAATACAATGCCTATTGTTTGGCTGACGACATTATGGAGTCATACCGCCCTTTTGTTGATAAAACAGTTTATGATATCTGGCTTAATGACCCCGAAAGCGATGATCTTGATAAAGAAAAGAAGGCTGAATTGTTGAAAGTGTTAACAATGGATGTCCAACTTGATAAAACCAGGCGTCCCCTGATGCTGGCTCTTTCTCAAACAACAGCTTCCCTGGCTCAATGCTTTGCAGGGAGTGCGATGAAATTAAAATGTCCGGCTTTTGGTAATTAAATGACACAGTTTAGACTAAATGCATATCACATTATGTGGCTTTTTGTGTTTTTTGACCTACCGGTTAAAACGAAAAAAGAAAGAAAAGCCGCAGCTTCATTCAGGAAAAAGCTGCTCAAGGAGGGCTTTAACATGATGCAATTTTCTGTTTACATCAGACATTGTGCAAGTCGGGAGTCGATGGATGTACACGTTAAGCGTGTAAAATCATTTGTTCCGGATAAGGGTCAGGTAAGTATTTTAGCCATTACAGATAAGCAATATGGGAATATTGTGAACTTCTGGGGAAGCAAGGTCGCGGATATGCCACCGGTGCCCTTGCAATTAGAATTGTTTTAGGTAAAGTTCTGTTTCGCTCTTTGACTTATTGTTTATTTTCATAAATTAGCATTGTCATTCCACTTCATGGTTGTTACTGGCCTTTTTTCTTATCAGAATTTTTATTAAAGGCTGATAGGGTAAGGGTTTTCAGACGCTATGTTGTGGTTTGATGAAAAAATGGAATGATTAACAACTAAGGTTGCCAATGGCATTAACGAGCCACGGTTGTGGTTTGATGAAAAAATGGAATGATTAACAACAGGAGTTCGGCGAGGGCATACAGCGCCGCGGTTGTG
>SLPE01000173.1 GCA_007132145.1 Candidatus Izemoplasma sp. | reverse complement strand
TATATTTGCGACAAGTTCCATTGTGGATTTTATCAATAATATTTTCACAAGATTTACCTGTTGATAAATTTGAAATTGGATATGTACTTGGTGACGATGCCATTTCATACTTAAAAGAAATTAAAAATATATATAGGTCATATGAAGGCATGTCGGAAAAGTTAAAACCGATAACATTTCCATTAATTAAAGAATTTAAAAACGACATTGCACATGAAATACCTAAAAATTTACTTGATTTAACGGTAACATGTGAAAGCGTAATATTAAATCAAAAAACGTTGGAAAATGAATATATTGAATTTGAACCATGTTGCGCATGTCCAGGATGTCATAAGATAATAAATAGTAATTTCTATGGCTTTGGTTTACCTGAAAACTATAACAAGGTTTTAATTCAAAAATATGCTAATTTTTTAGATGTTTTAAATTATAAAGTGTTAGATGAAAAAGGAAATGATGTTATTAGTCAAGTTATACCTTATAAGGAATCATCAGTTCAATTAGAAATACAATTCGATAATAATTAAAACATAAAAAATGGATAAATTTAAGGTAATACAGGAAATAAAACCCTTTTTAGAGGGAAGAGGTGATTTAAAATATTTAGTAAACGTTGAAGCAACACGTTTTAGGAATGTTGCGGATTGTGTCATTCATGAACCAGGAAAAAAACCCCAAATACTTCAGTTATCTTATGAACCCTTTTTATATATAAAAAACTTTAAAAAACATGGATTATCGTTATATGATGATGATGTTGAAAAAAAGAAAGATGCATTAGAAAAATATGGTATAACAATAACACCACTAAAAACAGGAAATCAAAAAAGATTAGTTGATGGATATTGTTTTAAGGTAACAACTACACAATCATTCAATTCAATGGTGAAATTTTTTCAAGAGGGTGGTGTAAGTCCTTATGAAAAAGTATATGATGATGATGGTCAACCAATAAAAGATTTTAGAGGTTTTACTCAAATGAAATACAGGGATTTATTTTATTGGGTGAAGGACCACGAACAGTTTTTAATTTCAAACGGTTATAGGTTTTATAAGGGATTTGAAGATTATAATGACATTCATAAATTGACGTTTGATATTGAGACAACGGGTTTAAGATATCAAAGTTCAAGGATTTTTTCCATTGGAGTAAAGGATAATAGAGGCTTTGAAACAACTTTAGAGGTTGAAAAAATGGACGATGATGTTAGTGAAATTAATGTCATAAAGGAATTTTTTAAGGTTGTTACTGATATACAACCTGCAATACTATGTGGGTATAATTCAGAATCTTTTGATTTCGATTTCATTCTTGGAAGAATGGGAAAATTAAATATGCAACTTACTGAAATACAAAGCACATTAAAAAAGGAAACACCATTAACAAGACAAGCAAATTCGAGAGTAAAAATTGGGAACAGTTCTGAAATATATACCGCTACCAAAATTTGGGGTATTTCAGTTATTGATATTATTTTTGCAGCAAAGAGAACGGTTGCGATAAACAGTGAAATGAATAATTCTAAATTAAAGTATGTGGCTGCATTTGAAAAAATAGCTAAAGAAAATAGAACACATATTAATGGTGAGGAAAATAGAATTTCACAATATTATAAAGAGAATAAAATTTTTGTAATAAATGAATTAAATGATTATATTCAAATACCTGATAAATTTCAAAATGTTGGTAGAGAATTATTTAATTCACAACAATTTAAGGATGACGATTATAAGGAAAAAAGGAATGCGTTATTAAAAGATAATAAAGAATTTGTTACATGGTTCAGGGAAAAGGCACTTCCCAAAAAAATGGACCGTTTTACCAACGGCAGACAAATTGTGAAACAATATCTACTTGATGACCTTTGGGAAACAGAACAAGTTGATGGTTTATACAATCAATCATCTTTTATGTTGGCAAAAATGATTCCCACAACATATGAAAGAATATGTACTATGGGAACTGGTGCGATTTGGAATTTGATTTTAACGGCATGGAGTTATGAAAATGATTTAGCTGTACCATATCCCGATGAAAACGAGAAGTTTTCAGGGGGTTTGGCAAGATGTTATAAAAAAGGTTATGCTGAAGATGTTATAAAAATTGATTATGCATCACTCTATCCAATGGAACAGTTAACTTGGGATATATTTCCAATATTTGACATTACAGGTGTTTTCAAGAAATTAATATTATATTTTACCACAACACGTAATATTTACAAAAAAATGGGTGGTGGTGATAATCTTAATAATGAAGAAACTTCCTTATTAAAGGAGATTGATAAAGAAAGTTATTCTAAATTTGAAACAGGTCAAATAACAAAAAAAGATAAAGGAAAATTTAAAGTAAAACAGTTACCTATAAAAATATTGAATAACTCTAATTTCGGTGCATTGGGTTCAGGACCATCATTTAATTGGTCAGATAATAGATGTGCTGCAAGAATTACTTGTACAAGTAGATTGGATTTAAGAAAAGTTATTTCATATTTTAAAGGGTTTGGTTGCATACCACTACTTGCAGTAACTGATGGTATAAACTTTTCTATTCCGAAATTTACTAAAATAAAATTCACAAATGAGGGAATAACTGAGGGGACAACTGAGGGAACGATTGATGAAATGTGGCAATATAACGATAAAAGTGGAATTAGTGCATTAATTGAGAAATTTAATACAGAGGGATTTAAGGGTGATTACATGAGTGTTGATAATGATGGCGAATTTGTTGCAGCATTGAATCTTTCACGAATAAATTATGCACTTTTATCTATTGAAAAAGATAAGGAAACTGGTGAGGTAAAAGAAAAACTTAAAAGAACGGGAAATACCATTAAGTCTAAAACAATGCCTGAATATGCGGAGGAATTTTACATAAACGGACTTAATATGTTATTACGTGGTAAGGGTGTGGAATTTGTTGATTACTATAATGATTATGTGAAAAAAATTTATAATAAAGAAATTCCATTGAAAAAAATTGCAAGTAAGAGTAAAGTTAAGATGACCGTAAATAATTATTTCAATAGAGGTGTTGATAAAAATGGTAAATTAAAAGGAAAACAAGCATACATGGAATTGATTATTGAGCAAAGAACAAAAATTGCTCATAAACTTTTTGAAGAGTATGCTGAGAAAAATAATTTAAGTGATGAAGCTGTTTCAAAATTATCAGAAACTGAAAAATTTAAATTAATTACAGATTATATGCCACCCGAACCTGAATTAGATAGTTATATTTATTATGTAAATACAGGTTATAGAAAATCACATGGTGATACAAAGCAATTAAAAGATAAAATAACAGGTGAATGGAGAATGGCGTGTTCGCTTATTAATAAATCAGATTTGGAAGAAAATCCTGATATGACAGGTGATTATAATGTTGATAAATATCTTGATGCTTTTAATAAAAAGGTGAAATCAATATTAATTGGATTTGATCCCGAAATAAGAGGAAGGATTTTAGCGAAAATTGTTAGAAAAAAGGAAAAAGATGATTCTGGTAAATCTGTGGAAAAAGAAAGTTTAATATTAAATGAATTTCTACCAAGAGAATTAACATTAAAGAACTATGATTCGGATTCTTTCGATGAATCTATGTATATAGAAGACCGTGAACTACTTTTTTGGAACAAAACAGGGTTTGATCCCCGTTTAGTGTGGGATGGTTTTAAAACGCACGAAAATAAGGAAATTTACTATGAAATTTATGACACAGCATTGTCTTATGTAAATGAGAAGATGAAAAAAATGGGTACTAATAAGTTGATTAAATCAGTAAATGATGATAATTTTAAAAAGGGTGATTTAGTACTATTAAAAAATCATAATGAATATGATATTGCTTTATTCAATGGGACTTTCTTTGAAGTTAAAAAATCGAACATTGACATACCCTTTTCTGATGATTTAAAACAAAAACAAGAAAAAATCATTGAATTA
>SLPE01000062.1 GCA_007132145.1 Candidatus Izemoplasma sp. | reverse complement strand
GCTCGAACTGATGATGCGTGCGGGTAGACGTCTATTCGAACGACTCGAACGAGAAGGATATTTTCCTCCCCGACGTCCCGTCGCCATCCTCGCCGGATGCGGCAACAACGGCGGCGACGCCTTGGTGATCGCCCGCGAGCTGAAGCGTCGCGAAATCGCATGCGACGTGTTCTTGATCGGTTCGCCCGAGCTAGCGAGTGAAGAAACCCGGAGCGTCCTGAAGGGCTTGCGGGACGTTCAAATCGTGCAAAGTGCTGAGGAGGTCGCGCGATGCCTTTCGAAACTCGAACGTGCCGGACTCGTTGTAGACGGCATATTCGGCATCGGTCTTTCCAAGGATGTCGGCGGCATCGCACGTCAGTTGATTGAAGGTCTGAACCGTCTCTCGGCCACACTCGTCAGCATCGACATCCCCTCCGGTCTCGACGCCGACAGCGGATGGGTCAGGGGCTGCGCCGTGAACGCCGATCTGACACTCGCGGTTCAATGTCTCAAACAAGGTCATCTGCTCAACGACGGCTTGGACATGAGCGGTCGCCTCGTCACCGTCGACGTCGGCATCGAGGCGCTCGAGGATTCCGATGCCGCAGTCAAGGTCGATGCGGTACCGAACAGTCCGCTTTTTTCATCGCGTCGTCGAAACTCGCACAAATACGACTACGGCTCCATCCTCGTCGTCGGCGGCACGTGCGGCATGCAAGGGGCGCCTCAACTCAGCGCTCGGGCCGCTTTGCGAACCGGAAGCGGCCTTGTCACATGGGCGAGTAGAACCGCTCCCGAGCGCTTACGGATGCTGTATCCGGAGATGATGACGCTCTTTTACGACGAAAAGACGGATTTCAAAGCGTTGTGTACGAAGTTCGATGCGGTCGTGTTCGGACCCGGCTTGGCATCGGCGAATGCGCTCGACACCACTTTTTTGAAAACGCTTGACACTGCACGGCTTCCACTGGTCGTCGACGCCGGCGGCTTGTGTCTTGTCGATGCACTGGATGATGACCACGGCGATTCTTCTTTACGGGTCATCACACCTCATATGGGTGAATTCTCACGCCTGATCGGGGTGTCTGTCAAACGTATCGAAGAGGACATCGTCGGCCATGTCCGAACATTCATGCAACGTTTCAACGGCGTGATGGTGCTCAAAGGGCCTTCGACGATCGTCGCCTCCCGAAAAGGGTTGATGTTCGTCGACAACGGCTCTCCCGCCTTGGCCACCGCCGGAACCGGCGACGTCCTCGCCGGTGTGATCGCCGCTTTCCTCGGTGTCGGCACACCTCCGCTTGAAGCGGCGATGTGCGGTGTGATGGTCCACGCACGTGCCGGGGCGCTCGCCGAAACGACGTTCGGCGAAAATGGCGTGTTGGCCGGGGACATCATCGAACGGCTCCCCGCCGTCGTCGGAACGCTGAAAGATGAAAAACGTTGATACCGCTTGTAAACGGCTTGATAGAACTTCAAACGGGCCGTTTTTTATGTTATAATAATTAAAAGTAACCATTTTTACATTGTATTCTGATAACATGGGGCTATCATCGACGGAGGCGATGGCGATGACACAAGGCATCATCTTGGCCGGAGGACGGTCCGAGCGAGCATCGACGAACAAACTCCTTTTCACTGTCGGCGGTCGCATTCTGCTCGAACACGCTCTCGATGCCATGCGCCCCTTCGTGCGCGAAACCGTCATCGTCACGGGTGCTCACCATGCAAGCGTCGTCGATCGCTTCCGTGAGCGAGAAGACGTCTTGATCGCCTACAACCCCGATTACCGCGAAGGCATGTTCACGTCTGTCCTCTGCGGGGCGAAGGTCGCGAAAGAGGATGTCTTCATTCTCCCCGCCGACTGCCCGTTCGTCGCCGGCGCTACATACGCCAAACTGCTCGGCGGCACGGCGGAGATACGGGTTCCTAGACATCAAGGACGCCTCGGGCATCCGATCTGGTTGTCCGCTTCCATCAGGGAAACGCTTGCGAATCAAGCCGCGGACACGAATTTGAAGGCGTTCAGGGACCGCATCGGATTCGAATGCATCGATACGGACGATGCCGAAGTGCTGTCGGACCTCGATACCGCTCAAGACCTTGAAGACAAGAAACTGAAATACGAGAGGACGGATGGACATGAAGATTGAACGGCTTCTTCGAGCGGACACGCTCGAGGAGGCGTACGAGGCTTTGCAAGCCGACAAGGCGAACACCTTGTTGGGCGGAGGCGTCTGGCTCAAGCAGTTGAACCGCAAGATCTCTACGGCTGTCGACATCACCCGTTTGGGACTCGACACCATCGAAGCCGGCGAAGACGTCATCGATGTAGGTGCGATGGTGACCTTGCGGGATTTCGAAACGCATCCGGCGATCGCCGGACTCGGAAACGGGTTCCTCGTCGACTGTACACAACGCATCATGAGTGTCGCCTTGCGCAATGTCGCGACCGTCGGCGGAAGCGTCATCGGACGTTTCGGCTTTTCCGATTTTCTGACAGCACTGAGCGTCTTAGACGTCACACTCGTCTTCTACCCGTTGAAAAAGCTGTCTTTGGAAGCCTTTTTGCACGGACGAGAGAAACCGACGGGCATCTTGACGAACATTGTCATCCGCAACGAAACGGGGACGGGGTGTTTCAAGAAGAACGCGAACACGCTCCTCGATTTCGCCCGTTTGAACTTGGCGGTGTTCAGACACCGTGGCGGCTATAGGATCGCCGTCGGAGCGAGGCCGGGCGTCGCGAAGCGCGCGCACGAAAGCATGGCGTACTTGCAAGGGCGCGAAAGTCTTGAAAAGGAAGACGTGGATGAAGCCGCAACGAGACTCGTATCGCATGTCAAACTCGGCTCGAACAATCGTGCTTCGGCCGATTACCGCAAAACTGTGGCGCAAAGTTATCTGAAACGCGCATTACAAGAGGTGAACGGCCGATGAAAACCGATATTCGCATCAACGGACAGCTCAAGTCGTTCAATGTCAAGACCGACGAGACCCTCCTCGACACCTTGAGAAGGCACGGGTACGTCGGTGTCAAGAAAGGCTGCGATGCGTCGACGTGTTGCGTGTGCGCGGTCCTTCTCGACGACAAGCCGGTCCTCTCGTGCAGTCTCTTGACTGTGCGCCTTGAAGGTCGCCATGTCACGACGATCGAAGGCATCCCCGAAACCGCTTCACGTCTCAGCGCCCTATTCGGCGATGAAGGCGCCGACCAATGCGGATTTTGCAATCCGTCGGTGGCTATCGTCGTCCATGCGATGGCGCGTGAGGGCATCGATGACGAAAACGGCATCCGTCATTATCTCGGCGGCCATCTGTGCCGGTGTTCGGGATATCAAGCGCAATTGCTCGCCATCAAGAAATTTTTGGGGGTGACATCATGAAGACGGTCGGAAAACACCTGCCTTCCGTCGACGGCAAAGGCATCATGATGGGAAGAAGGGCTTTTACGGACGACTACGCCGATCCCAACAGTCTGATCGTCAAGATCTTGCGGAGTCCGCACGCGTTCGCAAGGATCACATCGATCGACACCGCTCGGGCCCGGGCCTTGAAAGGGGTCGAACTCGTCCTCACCCATCGCGATGTCCCGAGAAAAGCGTTCACCCGCGCCGGACAAGGGTATCCTGAACCTTCGCCCCACGACAAGTTCGTCTTCGACGACCATGTCCGCTACGTCGGCGACGATGTCGCGCTCGTCGCGGCGGTCGACGTCGAAACGGCGGAAGAAGCCATGAAACTGATCGATGTCGAATACGAGGTCTTAGAACCGGTACTCGATTTTGAAAATGCCCACGGCGCGAAAACCGTCATCCATCCCGAAGACGGGATCAAAGAGATGTTCCCGATCGGGTTCGAGCCCGAGAAGAACGTCGCCGCGGCCTATGACATGCATGTCGGCGACGTCGAAGCCGTCTTGAAAACGTGCGACATCGTCGTCGAAGAACGCTTCTACACGCAAGCCCAGGCGCATGCGATGATGGAACCGCACACCGT
>SLPE01000191.1 GCA_007132145.1 Candidatus Izemoplasma sp. | reverse complement strand
CTATCCGTCATCGTATCGTCTACGATGGTACGCAAGACCGTTTTTGCGGCAAGGTACATGTTTTCCGCGGGGCTGTTTTCTGTTTCGAAAACCGGTCGGTAACCCATCTCCATGACATAATACAGTTGATCACTCGTCGTGACGGCGTAGGTCTTGTCGACTTCGTAGATCGCGAAACCCTCGAAATCCGCTTCGCGGACGCTGTCGAAGGGTGGACGATAAAAAGGTCGTGTCCTGAAGAGCGCTTCATCGCTCGCGGACTCGATGGCGTCTTCTGAGAAGGACGCGGTAATCTGCAATGTTTGCCGGCGTTGATTGTAGCGGAAACTGAATTCGGCGTTGGCTTGAATCCTTCTTGCGGCCATGCCGCGTGACAACGCTTCTTCGATGTCCTCCACGGGATAAGCGAAGACGACTGTGGACGCTTCCAAGCGTGTAAAGAGGATGTAGTCGATGTAATTGATCAAGGCGTATTCATTGATCAAGATGTTGTTCGGGGTCTCCCGAAGAAAGTCGAAGGGTTGTTCACCTTCATCGAGCCAGCGGGCATGCAACGTCGTGTCGACTCTCGGCATGAAGGCGAAATCGAGAGGTTCATCGTAGGCCTCGTCAAGAAACCAGCCCCCGAAGACACGCCCTTCTTTTTCCGGATCATCCGGTAAGGGAAGCAGGGTCCGGAACCGTACATCCGACGATTCGATAGGTTGTCCGCCGTGCATCTTGAAATCGAGTCGCGCGTAGTGCGGGACGATGAAGGTATAAGCGAGCGCCACAGCGGCTACGACGAACGCAAGCGTTGCGAGCCATACGATGAGTTTGAAAAGACGATTCATGTGATCACTTCCGGGTTAATCATATTTCCATGATAGCACCAATCGGGCGATAATGCACTTGCATGACACGTAAGTTTTGCTTATCGGTCACTGAGTTGCAAACGAAAAACAACGACGCCCGCTCGCCGGAGACAGGGCAGCGCAACGCCGTTGTTCATTTCTTCAACGCGAAGCGTATCCGTCAATGAACCGCCTTCAGAAAGAGACTTTGACGGCTTTGCGTTCTTCTTCGCTGTCGACTTCGAAAAACTCGGCACGGGTGAATTTGAACATGCCGGCGATGATGTTGCTGGGGAAGATTTCGGTCTTGTTGTTGTACTTCATGACAGTGTCGTTGTAAAACTGACGGCTGTAGGAAATCTTGTCTTCGGTGTCCTTGAGTTGCGCCATCAAGTCACGGAAGTTGTCGTTCGCTTTCAAGTCGGGATATTGTTCTTGCACCATGAGCAGTCTTCCCAAGGCGCCAGAGAGACCCTTTTCCGCTTCCGCCGCTTCTGCGACACTGCCGGACTTGGCTGCGCCCGCATACATCTTCCGCGCTTCTGCGAACTGTTCGAAGATGCCCTTTTCATGAGAAGCGTACCCTTTGACGGTTTCGACGAGGTTCGGAATCAAATCGAACCGGCGTTTGAGTTGCACGTCGATCTGACTCCAGCTGTTGCGGACACGGTTGCGGAGTTTCACGAGTGCGTTGTAACCCGAAATGATGAAAACCAACAGCAACAAGACGACAACGATGACGACGATGAGGGCGATGGTGCCCCCGATAAGCATGTACATGAACATTCTCCTTTTGACTAGCCTGTATTTTTAAGGGAATCTTGAATCATCCTAAGCGTAGATGAAGTCGGCTCGTGTTGCTCAGCGGCTGCGACCGCCACCACCGCCGCCTCCGCGGGAAGAGCCGCCACCGAAACCACCGCCGCGCGATGAAGACTTCGAAGCGGAAATCTTCCTGGCGACATTTCGTTGCGCGGTATTGATCGAGCGGTTGAAGCTCATGATTCCGGCGCCGTAGGCGAAGCCGCGTGTACGGTATCCGACACCGAGATAGCGGGAGTCACGAGCGACATCGTCGGTCATCGGCAGCTTGACTTGGAGTTGTTTCATCACTTGGTCTGCGACTTTGAGGGACGTGCCGTACACGAGGTAGTGTTCCCAAACGCTCACGCCCGGCATCGGATAGTCCTTGAACTCCCCGAAATCGAGGAGGAACCGCTTGAATGCGTCCCATTTCTTGAACAGTTCGGTTCCGGGAGCGCTTCGGCGTCTTTGGATGAAAACGAAGACGAGATAGACTGCGGCCGACACCCCGGCGATGATGCAGGCATAGAGGTTGTTGATGTTGAAAAACAACGCGGTCAAGAGAGCGATGACGAGCGCACTGATCGGTATCGCCGCGAAAGCCGCGGCTTTCTTCTTCTTGGACGGGAGGTCCGCATCGAAGAAGTCGTAATGCGTCGACCTGGTCGACGGGGCGGATGTGGCACGGGATTGCTCTTCGACATGTCTTTTGATCATCGCGACGAACGTTTTCGCTTCTTTCTGGAAGCGTTCCGCGTTCGCCAAACTCTTCTTCCCGAAGTTTTCTATCGTTTTCGTCTTGACGGTCTTACCGTCGCCGATGACGTCGAAAAACCACTTCAGAATGTGGTCTTCATGCGGCAACAACGTCTCATCCGGTGCATCTTCGACGCGTGTCAACGTGAAATCGGCATCTTTCGACGTCAAGTCCGTGCCGGCGAATTCGAGATGGACGTGCTTGCGCCTGATCAAATCGAGCAACGTCGCGGTGACGTCTTCGTTGTTCGTCTTCTTGAAATGGTACATGTAACTCATTTCTCCCGGTGTATGCGCACTCGGCAATTCACGCATGTAATCTCCGTCGAATGCCGTTTCCGGTCGCTTGAAATAACGTCGGTAGACATGGATGAAGACCGGGACCATCGCGACGGCGGCGACGATGCTGATGCCGAGGACGATGCGGAGGACGTAGTATTGGATGTTCCCCCAACGGATCTGCTCCGCTTGGTAGTCCATGATGACTTGTTGGTTCATGTCCTCATGTATGAACACGTTGTTCGCCGCGATGTCGGGAAAACGTTCGCGCTCGGCAAGTAGCCGGAACTCGAGGAATTCCCCCCGATTGACGTTTTGAATCGACATTTCGATCGTGTTGCCCGCGGGGTCGAACGTGTGAATCAACCCTTCTCCGATGCCATGTCCCCAGATGTGGAGATCGTCATCACCGCTGACGTTATCGGGCAGGTGGATCGTGACCGTGCCTTCTTCAATCGTCCCTTCCATGTATTCGAACAGTCGCCAGTTCAGTTCGGAGATGTCGCTGTATTCCGTGACGGCGCCTGTGATGGTGAATTCGTACACGAAGATGAAATCGCCGCGGAGATTCCCTTCCTGGCGCGTGTCGACAAAAATCGATTCACATTGGCTGCGAATAGGTTCGCAACGGACGGGATCGCCGAGTTCATCGCGGTCGTTGTTGAAGGAAAAACCGATTCTGAGTTCGTCGGTGATGTCGACGCCGTTTTTGAAGACCGTGACACTGGCCGCGTTTTCATCGAAAGACGCCGTATTGGCTTCAGACATCGGCAAGTCGTACCCTTCACCGTACTTGTTGTAATCGATGTCGCGGAAACGGACACGATAGTTCGTCACGTTGTAACGCATGTGCCATTCTTCCCGCACATGCATGTCTCCGGATTCGTTCAACGTCACGACTGCCTCGTATCTTTGGATTTCGACGGGTTTAAAGAAAAACAAAAAGAAAATCCCGACAGCAGCGGCTACGGCGATGCCGATTACTGCGCCGGCAATGCCAATCATGGTATTACGATCCATGCACTCACCTTCCGTGCGGTTCATCGGGGATGACCCGACCCGCAGATTTCTTCATCAAGTTACATTATACTATACAAGCGTACGCTTGCAGCATTGAAAAACGAAATTCGCTGAAACGTGTTCGAGCCTTGTCTTTCGGAAACGAAAAATGTAGCGTGTTGCGGTTCACGAGCGTTCCTTCTTCAACGTTTCGACCGTTTCCTCGATCACCTTCATCCGCGACGGGATGTCAATCTTCTGAGGACACTTGTCCACACAGATGCCGCAGGCGATGCAACGCGACGCATCTTTATCG
>SLPE01000033.1 GCA_007132145.1 Candidatus Izemoplasma sp. | reverse complement strand
GATTGAAGACGGCGAATGGGTCGCCATCGCCGAGGACATCGCTCTCGGCGCGACCTTGCAACGCTTCACCTTCGACCTCGATTTCGCCGATGCGCGACTCATCGAAGCCGGCATTACCGACGGCGCACCGATCCGTGTGCGCATCACCAACACCGCCGAAGTCATCACCGCCAACACCAACCGCGCGAACATCGATGACATCGAACTGTACGCGAGCGTCTATGAAACCCTTGAACTTCCGGACATCTTCGCCGAAGAGACGCTCGTCATCCCCGACAACTCCGAACGTTTGACACTCACCTTCGACGAGCGTTTCCAGCAGTACTATTCCTACGGCGACACATGGAACGGCGAAGGGTGCGTCGCCATCGACGACGTCTTGGGCGAGTTCGACTGCATGATCCTCGGCGACGTCGACACCTACACCCTCGGTGAATACGCCATCACCTACTACGCCCTCGACGCCGATGGCGACTACGCCGCGAAAACCATCACGAAAGCCGTCTTCCGCGACGCCTCGCTGCTCGACATCTCCTATGCCGATACGTACTACGAAGGCATCGAAGGGCTCTACGGAGAAGCCTTGGTCGATGCCTTGCGCACGATCATCACGACCGATGCCGTCTTGCAACGCTACGACGACGCCCGCACGATCCTTGGCGAAGCCGACGCCGACCCCGACAATCCCGACAACGTCCTACTGATCTACGACAGGGATTCCGTCCCCGGCGAATGGAACCATCCTACCTGGGAGCGAGAACACGTCTGGCCCAACTCACGCCTCGGCGTACCCCGCGCAAGCGGCTCCACCCGCAACATCGCCTCCGACCTGCACAACTTGCGTGCGATCCTGCCGTCGACGAATCAATCCCGCGGCAATAAATTTTTCGACACCGAAACGACCGCAAGCGGATACTATCCCGGCGAAGACCGCGGCGACGTCGCCCGCATCTATTTCTACATGGTCACGAAATACGACCATCTGATCCTCCGCGACGAACTGCCCGGCGCCGGAGAAGACACCTTCACGAAAGCCGGCGCCATCCAAGGATTCCTCTCCGTCTTGATCGCTTTCCATGTCGACGACCCCGTCGACGACTTCGAAATCAACCGCAACGACGTCATCTACAGCTACCAAAATAACCGCAACCCCTACATCGACCATCCCCATCTCGTCGAACTGCTCTTTTTCGACCACCCGTTCATCCAAGCGATGCTCGAAGACTGACTTTCGGAAAAATCAGGGTCCTCCCTGATTTTTTTTCGTCTTCGCGGAAACGATGGTATAATGGTACACACACGCGCACAAAGGGGATTTCAAGATGATCGACATCCACACCCACATCCTGCCCGGCGTCGACGACGGCGCCAAAACGAACGATGAAAGTCTTAAAATGTTGGAAGACCTTCACAAAGACGGCGTCACCGACGTCTTTCTCACGCCGCACATCGGTCGTCTGCGGGGCTTTGGCGCCTCCCGCGACATCTATGTGCAAAAACTGCATTACCTGCGCGAAGCGGCCGCTTCGCGCTCTCTCGACATCAACCTCCATCTCGGCGCAGAAATCGATTACTCCCCCGACTTCGTCGCTGAAATCGACACATACGTCACGATGAACGACACGAAGACCTTGCTCGTCGATTTCACCGTCCATGCCGAAGACATCGAAGACGCCTTGTACGAAGCGAAACTGCGCGGATACACCTTGATCATCGCCCACCCCGAGCGGACGACACAGCTTTCACTCGAGACCTTGATGACCCTCAAGCGCCAAGGCGCCCTCATCCAGACGACGGCATCGTCGCATTTGGGCATCGGCGAACGCCGCGTCCGCCGACGCGCCCTCAAACTGCTTTCACTCGGACTGATAGATTTCATCGCGAGCGACTTGCACCGGCCGCTTTCCGGGCTTCCACTCATGCGCGCATGTCGTGCGCGCATCATGAAGAAGACAACCCCATCGACAACGAACGCGCTCTTTGAAGACAATGCGAGGCGGTTGCTCCTTGAGAAGCCATGAACTAGCCGCCTGGGCCGTCGTGGTCGTGTGGACGATGCTCATCATCCATCTGGGCGCGCAAAGCGGAGAGGTGTCCGTTTCGACGAGCGCAGCGGTCGCGCAAAAAGTGACTGAAGCGGTCACCTCCGCCGCAGCCACAGTGAACATCGAGTTGACGTTCGAATCGGTCCACGCCTTCTTGCGCAAGAGCGCGCATTTCTTCCTTTACGCGTCCCTCGGTCTTCTCGTGTATCTCGCCTTGGCCAAATCATGGCGGGTTCCCAGGCTCTGGGTGCCGTTCGCGTTCTTGGCGGTCGTCTTGATCGCGACGACCGATGAATCTGTCCAGGCGTTCACACCGGGTCGCGTCGGTTCGATGCGCGACGTCTTCCTCGATACGGCCGGAGGCCTTCTCGGTCTCACTCTGGCCGCCCTTGCGAAAAAAGGGATTTCAGCACCGAGCGGGCGCTGAAATCCCTTTTCTTATGGTTGTGTCATTCGTCGTGGTCGATATGGATGAAGATGTAGCCGACGACAATGAAATCGCCGTGTTTCAAGTGATAGCCGAGGATGATCGTCTCCCGCTCGGGATTGTCATCGAGGATCCGCTCGACGAATCCGTAGTCGATTGTGAGTACGCCGTCGCTTTCGGACCATTCGTCTTCGGTGATCGTGTTGCCGCTCAGATTTTCAAACGTGCCGCCGAACAATTCGAATGTCAAGACGATGTCTTGCTCGCTCACATAGGTGAGCGAGTTGTCGGAAATCATGTAAGGTTTTTCTTCGGCGAACAACTCGACGACGATGCGATGACGCATCCCCTCCAAGATGAAATCGAAGACGACATCGTCTTCTTCATCGCGTCCTTGGAAGAGGCGGTGGTCGAGGCGCAAACGTTCACCGTCGTAGTCGAAGCGTGTCTCGGACACTTTGTCATGCCCTTCCAACAAGAGCCCCTCGATCGCCTCCGCTTCGAGGTCGACGACGAGTGCGCGGACGCTCAAGACGTTGAACGACGTCTCCACGGTTTCCGAAACGGCAAGCGTGAGGTGATAGACGCTTTGTCCGTACGCTGACACACCGTCGTCGAACACCGCTCTTACACGCAGTGTGTAGACGGCTCCTTCGACGAGACCTTCCAGCGGGAAGATCGTCGTTTCAACTTGCGTCTCATCGCCGTTGACGTCGACGAGATAATGCAGTGCGTCTTCGACACCGTCCCATACGAACGCATCCTCTTCGATCCGCGGATGTTTCGGGTGTTCGAAAGGTCTTTGCAAGGTGAAGTTCATCACCGGCGTCCAAGCGCTGTAGCGTCCGTCGAGTCTGGCCCGTACGCGTGCGGCGCGCTGACCGCTTTCGATGTTGCGCAAGTCGAAGGCGTTCATGTGGGTGAGATAGGTCGCTTCATCGATGTGCAGTTCATAGTATTGCGCACCTTCGAGCGCATCCCAGAACAAGAACTCCCCATCGTGACGGAAATTATCGATTTTGACGACGTCTTCGCTATCCGTTCCGCAGCCGAAGGCGAGGAAGACGAGGAAGGACACCAGCAAGATTCTATACATCATAACACTCCCATTCGTTTCATTGATTATCTGATTATCATTCTACATACATTGTATCATGTTTTCATGTGATTGAGGAAGGAAGCGTTTGTGGAATCAATTATCGAGATGTGCTTGAAGACTCGGATGGTCGAAGAAGAGCAATTCGACGAGGTGAGGATGGTCGACGAAGGGATTGCGGGTGTTCTGGTAGTTGAAGATGACGTCGTTTCGTGTCGTTTCGAAGTCGTCGACGGGGTCGTCGAAATGGAAGACGATCAAACTCGAAAGCACCCCGTGAATCGCGCCTTCTGGCGTATAGGTGTCTTCACTACGCTCGAGGATTTGATCGGACAAGGTCAAGTGTGCGTACATGAGAGCCATATAAAAGTAGATGCGGGCGACATCACCACGGTCTTCGCCGGGATAGTACGTTGAATCCGTTGTGTCGAAATCGAAAACCTTGTTCGAACGGGATGCGTTCGTACTAGGTTCGATCGCACGCAAATTGTGAAGATCGGAACCGATCGATACGGTC
>SLPE01000174.1 GCA_007132145.1 Candidatus Izemoplasma sp. | reverse complement strand
ATCTTCCCGGACGGCCGTATTGATGTCTTCGATGACCGCTTCATCGAGCATGATGCGGATTTCTTCTTCGAATCCGCCGCTGACGGTCAAACTCGCAACACCGGGAACGCGTTCGATCTGCGGTCGCAACGTCGTCTCGACCCAATCGGTCAGCTCTTGCGACGTCTTTCCTTCATAGGTGACACTGAAAGTCATGATCGGCAACATCTCGGGATTCAGACGAATGATCATCGGACTCCCGGCCGAATCGGGCAAGGTATCGAGCACCATGTTCAAGTTCTCCCTCATCTCGATGACCGCGGAATCCATATCGGTCGCCGGAGAGAACTCGAGGATGATCACCGAAAAGTTCTCTTGTGACATCGACGTCACTTCCGTGACGTTCGTCGTCGTCTGAAAGACATTTTCAAGCGGCACCGAGACATCCGCTTCGACATCTTCGGGTGTCGCGCCGGGATACGTCGTCACGACGACCGCGAAGGGAATGTTCACACTCGGGAAGAGATCGGTTGTCAAACGGGTGTAACTGACGATGCCGAAAATCGAAACGGCGATGACGATCATGAAGACCGTGATCGCCTTTTGTACGGATAAGGATATGAGCGCTTTCATAGGGTCACCTCATGTTCCGGAGTTCCGACCGAACGTTCGGTCGGGTCATGCAAGACCCATTATATCACAATCGCACGTTCCTGGACACAAAAAAAGCGCCGAGTTTCCGGCGCTATGTCAGTTCGACGATTCTGAAGCTGTTCGTCGGCGTGCCAATGGGGAATCCGCCGGTGACGACGATTCGATCGCCCGGTTTCGCGAATCCGTTTTTCAAGATGTAGCCGAGCGCCATCTCGATGAGCGTCTCCGTATCTTGGGGCAAACTGAAGGGCACCGGTTGAAGACAGCTGTGCAAGGCGAGTTTGCGGGCGAGTTTCGCGGTCGGGACGAGTGCGAGGACCATCGTGTTCGGGCGAAACCGCGAGAGAAGAC
This sequence comes from Candidatus Izemoplasma sp., assembly GCA_007132145.1. GTDB lineage: Bacteria > Bacillota_I > Bacilli_A > Izemoplasmatales > Izemoplasmataceae > SLPE01. The sequence continues at coordinate 14,024 of SLPE01000174.1, read as the reverse complement.
GGGCGGTGTTTCCGCTCACTGTCGGCGCGACGACGAGATCGACTTGCCCTTGATGGACCGCATGGGCGACGCTGAGGGCGATGTTGTCGGCGATGGTGCCGGTGCAATGGCGACTGGCGCGGGCGATGAATTCGTCGCGTTGGATTTCGCGTTCGAGCCGTTTGCCGATTCTCACCATCGTATCGACGCTTTCTACGGGGTATTTCCCGATCGCCGATTCTCCACTCAACATGATGGCGTCGGCGCCGTCGAGGACGGCGTTGGCGACATCGCTCACTTCCGCGCGTGTCGGCCGTTGGTTTTCCTGCATGCTTTCGAGCATTTGTGTCGCGGTGATGCTGATTTTACCTTTCGAATGGCACGTGCGGATGATCTGCTTCTGGATGATCGGCACTTCTTCGGGAGGCACTTCGACACCGAGGTCGCCACGGGCGATCATGACGCCGTCGGCGACATCGGTGATCGCATCGAGGTTCTCGACGCCTTCTTGGCATTCGATCTTGGCGATGACGGGGATGTCGGCGCCGCCGGCTTCGGTAAGGACGCGTTTGACGCTTTCGACGTCTTCGCGACGGCGAACGAAACTCGCAGCGACGAAATCGACACCTTCTTTCACACCCCAGCGGATGTCGTCTTCGTCCTTGGAGCTGATGAACTCGAGCTTGAGTTGGCATCCCGGGAAGTTCATGCCGCGACGGTCTTTGATCGTATGGGTGTTGTTCGCACGGGCGGTGATGGTCTTCTTCTCTTCATCGATCGCCGTGACTTCCATCGTCAAGTAGCCGTCGTCGACGATGATGTCGCATCCGATGGAAAGGTCTTTGTACAAAGACGCGTAGGTGACGCTGAACGCATCGGGTCCGCCTTCGATTTCCTCCATGTGGATGGTGACGAGAGACCCGGAACGAATCGTCGTCTTGCCGTTTTTGAAGCAATGGGTCCTCACTTCCGGTCCCCGGGTGTCGAGAAGGCTCGCCACATGCGTGCCGAGTTCGTCGTTCAAATCCTTCAAGGTGTCGAGCCGACGTTTGTGTTCTGCATGATTCGAGTGGGAGAAATTGAGACGCATGACGTCCATGCCGGCGAGGATGAGTTGTTTCATCCTTGCCCGCTTTTCGCTTGCGGGTCCGACGGTGCAGACGATCTTTGTCTGGTTGAAGGGAATCATGGAAATCCTCCTATCTGACGAGACGACCGACGAGGCCGTAACGTTTTTTGGATACGTCCTTCTTCATCGTGAGTGCGGTGTCGAGGTCGATATCGACGATGTCCATGCCGCGGATGCCGACGGCCCGTGCATTCGCACCCTTCTTGAGAAGTTCAACGGCATACTCCGCCATTTCCGTCGCGAGCACGCGGTCGAAAGCGACGGGTGAGCCGCCACGTTGAACGTGTCCGAGCACCGTCGCTCGCGTTTCATAGCCGGTATGTCGTTCGATATCGGCGGCGAGGACGTCGATGTCGAGGATCCTCTCGGTGACGACGACGACGGCGTGACGTTTGTTGTCGCGGTAGGATTGCTTGACGGCATCCAAGGTCCTTTGCTTGTCATAGCCCGTCTCCGGTGTGATGATGAACTCGCTACCGACGGCGATGCCTGCGTAAAGTGCCAAATCCCCACAATGGCGGCCCATGATTTCAACGACGCTGCAGCGCCGATGGGAAAAAGACGTGTCCCGTAGTTTGTCGATCGAGGAAACGGCGGTCTCGAGTGCCGTGAAAAAACCGATCGAATAATCCGTCGAAGCGATGTCGTTGTCGATGGTTCCGGGCAAGGCGATGCAGCGCACGCCGAGATCCGCGAGGTCTTTCGCCCCTCTGTACGTTCCGTCGCCGCCGATGAGTACGAGTCCGTCTATCCCTTTCTCGCGAAGGTTCGCAACGGCTTTTTTCTGGACGTTCAACTCTTTGAACGCCGGATAGCGCGCACTGCCGAGGATGGTGCCACCACGGCTCAGGATACGGGAGACGTTTTCACGCCGCAGTTCGCGGATATCATTTTCGCACAATCCCTCGAACCCGTAGTAGATTCCGTACGTCTTCATTTCGTGATGCAGTCCGCTCCTGACGACGGCGCGGATGGCGTTGTTCATGCCCGGGGCGTCTCCCCCCGATGTCAAGACCGCAATGTTCTTCATGGTTTCTTACGCCCTTTCTCTTGGTAATCCCGGTCGGGTTCGACCGCCCTTTCGACGATGAACCTCATCCGACCTTTCTTAACGCTCATTCTTCCCGACATGAGCAATGTCGCACCGGCTGAAAGACTTTGTTTGGAAACTTCGTACGTGTCGGGGAAACAGACGCCTTCAACGGACGTGAAATCGTCCTCGAGTTTCAAGAAGGCCATCTTCTGTCCCTTTTTCGTCGTGATGTCGTTGACTTCGGAGACGGTCGCGATGATCCATGCGCTTTTCTCGGACGGGCTTTCGACATCGACATCGTCGAGACGTTTCGCCTTTTTATAGACGGCGCTCACTCTCGAGATGTCTCCGCTTGAAAGCGTGAACCCGAGCGCTTCCCTTTGCATCTTTCTCAAAAGCGGGTCCGGGTATTCTCCGGTCCGGGTAAAAACGAAACCTTCCAAGTCGCTCGCATCGGTGTAGTCGAGATAGTGCAGGAGCGCATCGAGGTTTTCGATCATCTCCTTACGGGGCCTTTTGAAGACGTCCATGGCCCCGGAAGCGATCAACGCCTCCATGTGTCGCCGGTTCGCGACGTCCCGCGTCCGGGACACAAAGTCCTGAAACGTCTTGAAACGACCATCTCCCCGTCTTTCGACAATGCCTTCGGCAACGGCCTTCCCGATGTTGCGCACACCGTTCAACGGGATGTACAAAGTGTCCTCTCCACGGACGAAACGGGTCCCGCTTTCGTTGACATCGGGTGTTCCGATGCGGATGCCCAGACGTGCCGCCTCGCGTCGGTACTCGCCGATGAGCGCTTCATTGCCGAGCGCACTTTCCATCAAAACAGCGATGAAACACGCGGGATGCCGCGCTTTGAGATAGGCCATCCAATACGCGATCATCGCGTACGCGACCGAATGGCTGCGGTTGAAACCGTAGTTGGCGAACGTCACGATGTAATCATAGATTCCGTTGGCGTCGTCTCGGTCTTTTCCGGCTTTTACGGCTTTTTCGACAAAGCGTTTCCGTTCGTTTTTCAAGACCGTTTCATCTTTCTTACTCACGGCGCGCCTGAGGAGGTCGGCTTCGACGAACGTGTAATCGGCAAAACGGACGGCGATTTCCATGATCTGTTCCTGATAGAGCAGGATGCCTTCCGTCGAAGCGAGAATCGGTTCGAGTTCTTCTGCGACGTACGTCGCTTTTTCTCGACCTTCCCGACGGGCGATATAGGTCTCGATGCTTTGCATCGGTCCGGGTCTGAAAAGCGCGAGCGCCGCGACGATGTCTTCGAAGGATTCGATTTTAAGCGCTTTGACGAGTCTGCGCATGCCTCTCGATTCGAGTTGGAAGATCCCCGTCGTCGACCCTTCACGCAACAGTCGGAACGTCGCCGTGCAATCGAGCGGAATCTTGTAAGGATCGATATCTTTTCCTTCATGTTCGCGAACGAGGTCCAAGATGTCTTCGATCATCGTCAAATTACGTAAGCCGAGATAATCGATTTTAAGCAATCCCATCTTCTCGAGGTCGTCTTGCCCGTATTGCGTCTGATGATGGTCGCCCACACCTTTTTGCACGGCGCTGTACTCGGTCACCGGCTCGGCGGTGATGAGCACGCCCGCCGCATGTGTCGACACATGTTTAGGAAGCCCTTCGATGGTCGTCGCCATCGCAAGCCACTCGCCGAATGTGTCGTCTCTTGCGATCCGGTTCGCGATGTCGGCATCTTTGTCCACCATCTCGCCGATGGTCTCGTAACGGTCGAGACGACGGGATGTTTCATCGACACGCGCCTTTTCGACATCGAAAAGGCGCGCCGTCTCCCTGAGGGCGCTTTTTTTGAGAAAGGTTCCGAAGGTGCATATCAGACTGACGTGTGACGCTCCATAGCGTTCGACGGTATATCGGATGAGTCGCTCGCGAGCGCGGTCGGGGAAATCGATGTCGATGTCGGGCATCGACATCCGAGCCTCGTTCAAGAAACGCTCAAAGACGAGATCGAAGGCGAGCGGATCGACATGGGTGATGCCGAGCGCATAGGCGACGAGACTACCCGGTGCGCTCCCTCGTCCGGGACCGACGAGAATCCTCTCTTTGCGGGCATGACGCACGATGTCCCAAACGATCAGGAAATAGTCCGCGTACCCCAACGCCTCGATGGTTGTCAACTCTCTCTTCAGTCTTTCACGGTAAGGCTCTTGATCGGTGTGTTTCGCAGCGAGACGTTTTTTCAACCCGGTCCGACTCAACTCCGAGAGGTACGTAAAACTGTCCAGCCCTTTCTTGTCGGGGAAACGTGGCATCGTCGGACAGTGTTCGAACCCATCGAAAACATGTTCCGAAATGAAAGCATCGAGCGTTTCGAGTTGTTCGGTCGAATACGTGTCCTGAAGCGCATTCAACGCTTTGAAATGTCCGTCGATGATGCCGGGAATCGCGTCATCATCCGTCTTTTTCAGCAAAGTCCGCAACCGTCTATAAAGCGGTTCCTCGCTCTCGTCCATGTAGACGACGTAATCGAGGGGCACCCGTTTGCCCGCAACATCGTCAAGGGGAAGGTCGGGGTGTTCCCCCAGATAGACGTCGGTAGCGACCGTTTTGATTTCTTCGACGATCATCCGCCGTTTGCGCGCATCCGAAGACGCCGCGGCGAATTCCCCGTCATGCGCGGGAATCACGACGCTCACCCCCGCGGCGTGTACGCCGAATTGTGAAAAGGAAACGACGTCGTGAAAACTTTGAAGGCTTGAGAGTTTGAGCAGATTGCCGTATCCTTCCCGATTCCTCGCATAACAAAGAATCGGGATGTATCTCCCCTCGAAAAGCGGCTCGAGACGCACGTTGAGACCGATGACGGGGTGAATGCCTTTTGCGCGGCACAACGCATGAAAACGGAAGGCCGCGTGCATTTTCGAATCGGTCAGCGCGAGGGCTTCATAACCCCGCGCATGCGCTGTGTCGATCAAGGTTTCAAGGGTGATGTTCGAGCCGCTGAAACTATAGGCCGTTTCAAGGTACAAGCTGGCAATCCGCATGGTCATCACCTTGTTCGTGTCGCTTCTATTGTATCACGAATCACCAGCTTTTCATCGACCGAGTTCGTCAAGCGGGCATACGGAAATCAAGAAGACGGTCTTGGGTGCTTTTTCTTCAGGGCGAAGAAGACCAAGACACCGATCAAGGCGACCGCGATGGCGACGAGTGCGATTTCGACAATCATCAACGTCGTCGCCACCGGGGTCGGAGAGGGTGTGATCTCGAAGGCGACGGTTTCAGCGTACCCGTTGGTTCCGCTGATCGTCAAGGTGTGTTCCCCCGACGCTTCGATACGGGTGCCGCTCTTGAACGGCATGCCGTTCAACGTTCCCTCTCCCGCAAAATGGATGGTGACGGGAGAGCCGTATACCGCGCCGTCTTCGACGCCCATCACGCCGCTTTCAATCGTGAAGTTCAAAGTTTTTTCATACCCGTTCTTTCCGCGCACGATCAAGGTGTGGTGTCCGACACAAGACACGCTTTCTCCGTAGGCGAGCCGTTCACCGTTCAAATGGGCGGTGCCGGAACTGAAGACGATGGCGACCTCCCCTGTGTAGACGCCGCCGTCTTCAATGCCTTCGACACGCGCTTCGAGTGTCAAGGCATGGGTGACACCCTCGTGCACGAGTGTGTAATGACCCGCTTCTTCGATCGTGAGATGGTTTTCATGGACGACGCCGTCGAGTATCGCTTCCCCGATCATTCGTAACGTCATCACGCCGTCGTCACCGTCTTGAAGACCTGCCACCTCACCGGCTCGATACACGTGCGGTTGAGGGGTCACGAACGTATGAAAAGGGCCGTGGTAGGTGTCGCTCAGATAAAGTGCGCCGTCGATGATTTCCATGCGTTGCACGAACGTGTCGACACGAACTTTCTCGAAGTCGGTGTAGTCTTCGTTGAACACGAGGAAGAAAACGGCTTCGAACACATAATTGTGTCCGTCGCTACTCGATTTGTTGATGCGGAACATCCATGTCCCGTCGACGTCGATCAAAGCGACGGTCTCCTCGAGTTCACCGAAATCGAGGACTTCGTCGTATACGGTGTCGCCCTCATCGTCGACGATGAAGATGAAGGCATCGTAGAAGGTCGGCGTGGAAGGATCGATGACATAGCCGAAAACGATGAAATGCTCTCCGTCCGTCGTCGCTTCGTTCGCATAATAGCGGACGTCTCCGCCGCCGAGATGATGGGTGTGTTCGCCGATTTCAATCGACAGGGTCCGATCGGAGAGTCGGGTGATGTGGACGGTTTCACCGAGGACTTCATACGTCTGATCCCGGAATGCGTGGGCTTCCGTGAATACCGTCGATACGAGCCACAAGACCATGATAAAAGCGATGATTTTCATATCATACCTCCTCACCCGTATGATACGAAAGGCATCGCTTTTTTCTTTTTTTTCTTTCTTGTCGTTATTCGTTCATCAACCTTACGGTGTCCCTGGCGATCATCACTTCTTCATTCGTCGGTATCAACAAGAGGGTGACGCCGGAATCCGGCGTCGAAAGAATCGTTTCGACACCGCGTTTCTTGTTCGCTTCCGCATCGAGCTTGGCATTGAGCACGCCGAGCCGCTTCGTGATCAGTTCACGTGTTTCCGGAGCGTTCTCTCCGATACCCGCGGTAAAGACGATGGCGTCCACACCGCCCATGTACACGTAATAGGCCCCGATGTAATCGGCGATCATTTTCGCCTGCTTGCGGATGGCCAGGACACCGCGGGGATTGCCTTTGTCATAAGCTTCCCAAAGATCTCTCGAATCGCTCGAGATGCGGCTGACGCCGAGATAACCGGAACTCTTGTTCAAGTCGTTGATCACTTGTTGAACGGTCTTGTTTTCCTTCGTCGAGATGAACTCCACGATCGCCGGGTCGATATCGCCGCTGCGGGTGCCCATGGCAATGCCCGAGAGGGGTGTGAATCCCATTGAGGTGTCGACGCTCTTTCCTCCGTCGACGGCACAGATGCTCGCGCCATTGCCGATGTGCAAGACGATCGTCTTCAAGGTTTCGATATCTCTATCGAGCATCTTTGCGACGCGTTCGCTGACGTATTTATGACTCGTGCCGTGGAAACCGTATTTGCGAACACCGTATTTCTCGTACCATTCATAAGGCGTCGCATAGAGAAAGGCGTCCTCTTTCATCGTCTGGTGAAACGCCGTGTCGAAAACAGCGACCATCGGCACGTCGGGCAAGACTTCTTGAAAGGCTTGAATGCCGGTGAGATTGGCGGGATTGTGAAGTGGCGCGAGATCGCTGACCTCTTTGATCGCCTCGAGGACGGTTTCATTGATGACAACCGAATCGCTGAACGATTCACCGCCATGAACGACGCGGTGACCGACACCGGTAATATCGTCATAATCGTCGACGATGTTCATGTCGACGAGCTTTTCGAGAACGAGTTTCGCGGCGACGGCATGGTCGCTCACATCGTGGGTCTGTGAATGCTTTTCTCCGTTCACCTTGATGGTGAAGACGGCGTTCTTCATGCCGATACGCTCGACGATGCCGCTGGTGACGACATTTTCTTCGGGCATATCGAGCAATTGGAACTTCAAGGATGAACTACCTGCGTTGACGGCCATGATCTTCATTGGACATCTACCTTTCTTTTCGAGAACCAGAGGTTCATTTTATCGAGAGCGTCCCTAAACGCTGCAACGTCGGAGAATGGAGGCAAATCGACGAGCAGGAACGCTTCTTTGTCGTCTTGTTCCTTTGTATGTTTACGGATGATCAAGATGCTCTTCGCGTGGGTGGTGAACATGCCTTCGTCGAGTTTGACGAGACCGTATAGACGGGCGTGTTCATGGAGACGGGCTTTGAACGCGTCGATGCCGTTGCGGTCGAAGAAGTCGTTTTCGACGAGGGCGATGAAGAACCCTCCGGCCGTGAGTGCGCGCACGTGGTGCAAGATGACCCCGTAGGGGAAATAGGTCGCATCCGACGTCTTGTGCGGTGGAAAATCGGTCACGATCGCGTCGACGGGCTCGCTATCGTAAGACAAGGTGTCCTGAAACGTCAAGCGATGAGGCATGTCCAAGGCATCACACATGTTCCGGGCGAGCCTGAGCATCATTTCGTCGTCGTCGACACCGTGCACCTTCATCGGTCTTCCCGATTGGATGATGATCGTCGTCGCGAGATTCGCCGTCCCGATCAATGGGTCGAACATCGTCGTCGGCTTTTCTCCGGGATACAGTTTATCCAAGAGATAGGCGATGAACATGCCGATCGAATCGGGGGTGATTTGCGCATTGGTGATTCGCGCGCGTTTGAGTCCCTTGAGCAGGGCCATCTGGATCGCTTTGCGAATATCGGATTTGGAGAAGTCCCGTCCGACGACATGGCCCTTTTCCGTGTGAAACAATGCGGAAAGCGCCGAGCCGAGAACATGGTTCGTCTTGTCGTCGAGCAAATAGTTCAAGGCTTCGTTGATGCCTTCGAGATAGATGATCCCGTCTTTCTTTTCAAGGGCGGACGCCAAACGGTCGATGTACGTGTAAAACCGTTCCATACCGTCGTTCTCAACCATGACAATCACCAACGGTCATTTTAACATAGCGGTTGTACCTTGTCCATGTAAAAACACGGCTTTCATGGATATGGACACTTCCATTCTACCATGAAAGCCGACGTTTTCGACAAAGACATGAATCGGCGTTCACCCAAGGGCGTATCCGTTGTCAAACGCTTCAAGCATTGGTATGATGAAATAGGGAGAAGCCGATGAACAAAGTGATGATCAAATGCATCGATATCTACCGCAAACACAGACCGCGTCTTGCGCCACGATGCCGGTACCATCCGACATGCAGTGCGTACGCAAAAGAAGCCTACACCCGCAAAGGGTTCTTCTACGCGACGTTTCTGAGCGTCAAACGCATCCTCCGCTGCAACCCTTTGTTCAAAGGCGGCTACGACCCCATCCCCGAGAAAGGAGACAAGAACCCGATGAAAGACATCCGTCTGCAAGCCAGTGACGGCAACGCTTACACGCTCGCCGATTTCAAAGGCGAAAGGATCGTGCTCTTCTTCTATCCCAAGGACAACACGTCCGGATGTACGATCGAAGCGCTTGCGTTCACAGCGCACAAGAACGCGTTCGCCGAAAAAGGCTACCGTATCGTCGGCGTCAGTCGCGACAGTGTCGATTCCCATTGCAAGTTCATCGACAAACACGGTCTCGGGATGCTCTTGTTGAGCGATCCCGAACAAAAATTGCATGACGCGTTCGACGTCATGCAAGAGAAGAACATGTACGGCAAGAAAGTGATCGGCGTCGCGCGCAGCACGTTCGTCATCGATGAAAACGGCGAAGTTGTCAAAGCGTTCCGGAATGTGAAAGCGCAAGGTCATGTCGAAAACGTATTGGCCGAGTTGTGAGGCGAAGCGAGCTTCGCCTTTTTCATGCCGTCATTTTCCTTGTATTTTCGTGTATGTTTGATACAATGGACTCGACAATCGGAAGGAGTGAAAGCGATGACCGCCACAAAGCGATTGATCACATCCGAATCGGTGACGGAAGGCCATCCCGATAAGATTTGCGACCAAATTTCCGACGCCATCCTCGATGCCATCCTCAAAGACGACCCCGATGCCCGCGTCGCCTGTGAAACGGCAGTCACGACAGGTCTCGTCCTCGTCATGGGCGAAGTGACGACGTCGACTTATGTCGACATTCAGAAAATCGTCCGGAAGACGGTCAAGGACATCGGCTACGATCGTGGAAAATACGGTTTCGACGCCGAAACGATGGGTGTGCTCGTCGCAATCGACCCGCAATCGCCCGACATTGCGCAAGGTGTCGACAAGAACAACGGTCAAGGTGCCGGAGACCAAGGCATCATGTTCGGATACGCGAGCAACGAAACCGATGAATTCATGCCCGCCACCATCGTCTATGCGCACAAACTCGCCCGACGCCTGTCGCATGTACGGAAAAACGGTCCGCTCACCTACTTGCGACCCGACGGCAAGACCCAGATCACACTCGAATTCAATGATGAAAATCGCCCCGTCCGAGCCGACAGCATCGTCGTCAGCGCGCAACACGCCAAAAACATCCGCCAAGACCAAATCCACAAGGACATCCGTGAACACGTCATCGAGGCCGTCGTTCCGGCGCGTCTCATCGATGAAAACACAAAAATCCACATCAATCCGACCGGAAAGTTCGTCGTGGGCGGTCCCCATGGAGACGCCGGTGTGACCGGTCGCAAGACGATTGTAGATACGTACGGCGGTGCAGCGCGTCACGGCGGCGGCGCTTTTAGTGGAAAAGATCCGACAAAAGTCGACCGTAGCGCTTCCTACGCCGCACGCCATATCGCGAAGAACGTCGTCGCCGCGGGTCTCGCCGACCGCATCGAAGTCCAACTATCCTACGTCATCGGCGTCGAAGACCCGAGCAGTGTCTCCATCGAAACGTTCGGCACGGCACACATCGATGAGAAAGTCATTCTCGCCGCCGTGCTCGATACATTCGATCTCAGACCCGAAGCGATCATCAAAACGCTCGATTTGCGACGTCCCCTTTATTTACAAACGGCGTCTTACGGTCATTTCGGGAGACTCGATCTCGATCTGCCTTGGGAACGGACCGATCGTGTTGAGCCGTTGAAATCAGCCGTTGAAAAGCATTCGCGATAAAAATAAAGGCGCTAGTGATAGCGCCTTTTTCATGGTTTTCACAATGTCTTTTTAAGCAAGTACCCACTCGGATAGATGGCCGTCTCCTTGAATCCGAGAGAAAGATACATCCGGTGTGCCGGCACGTTGTGCCGTAACACGAACAACTCGATGTCTTTCGCACCCGCATCTTTCAGAATCGCGAGTGATTCCCTAAGCATGATCTTTCCGAATCCACGGTTCTGGTAGGCTTTGTCTACGATGGCGATGCTGACCATGTAATCGTTCTTTTTCGCATCGATTGTCAAGATGACGATCCCGACCGCTCGGCTTTTTTCCATCAAGACGTACGTCTTGCGCGTTTCGTGTCTGGAATATGCGAAAGCGAGTGCTGTTTTGGCGTCGGGCACGAACTCTTCTTGCGCTTTCTCGATTGATAGACGTATCGCCCCTGTAGCGTTAAGCTTATTGTAGGGTTCCAGTCGTGTTTTTTCAGGGGTGGTCGTCGCCCGTTCGACGATACGTTGAAGGTCGAGGGAAAAGCATTGCCAGATTCCCTCTTTCTTTTTGTAAGTCTCATCTTCATTCGCCAAGACGAAAGAGAACAGCTTCGCATCCCGATCGATATAAGCTCCGAACATGTAGCCGGATACTTCCCATCCGAACTCGAACAACCCGTTGTCTTCGTCAGCGAGAATCGCGATGCCATCGTCGTTTAATCTCAATGCTTCTTCCCAAGAAGAGGGGGCGAACAACGCATCTCGCATCAATGCCGCGAGGATTTTTTGCATATCCTTGGCAGTGACGGTGAATACGTCTTCTACGTCTTCCGGAAAAGGCGTACGGACACGGATGGTGTTGCGGATGACGCCGTAAGACACGGTATTCGCCGTAAAGCCACGGCATACGTCGACGCCCGCTTTTGAAAAGACACGTTCAGCGATACAATCGACAAGGTTTCTGCCGTCTACACGTGCCATGAGTTCTTCCAAGAAAGCGAGATTCGTCAAACTCCAATCGTGTCGAAGCCCCGGTTTGAATTCGAGATCGTCTCCTATGAGAGCGAGTATGTCTTCGAATGGCGTCGGTCGGACCAAGTGTTCACTTTCGACGCGAAACCGAGATTCATCATCCAAAGCTTTGTGTTTTTCGTCCGCATGAAGTCGGAGCATCTTGCGGGCATAGAAGTAATCGGGAAGCCCGCTTTCATGCAAAAACAACTGACGTGTCGTCATCCGCTTGGCGTGCACGTATTCGGGCATGTAGTTCGCGATGGGCGCGTCCAGGTCCAAGCGTCCTTCTTCAACGAGTTGCAACGCACATACCGCCAGTAAAAACGGCGTGCGCGGTGACAGCGCGTAACTCGGAGACGGACTCAAGGGTCGCCCTTCTTCACGGTCGGCATATCCGTGTTGTGCAGAATACAAGGTCTTTGCATCCGCTTCGATATGCACGCTCGCGGAAACGTCCCAAGCCGCGGCCGCTTTTTCAAGGGCTTCTTTTTCTTTGATGTCGAATACCATGGGCATCCGCCCCTCTCTTTTGAAAAGGATGAAAAAGCACAACCCGAGCATGGCGTTGTGCGGAATGACGTGGTGCGGGTGACAGGAGTCGAACCTGCACTCCGAAGAACTAGATCCTAAGTCTAGCGCGTCTGCCAGTTCCGCCACACCCGCAAAAAAAATGGCTGGGCTAGGTGGATTCGAACCACCGATGTCGGAGTCAAAGTCCGATGCCTTAACCACTTGGCCATAGCCCATCGTATGGGGCGATTGAAGGGAATCGAACCCTCGAGTGCCGGAGCCACAATCCGGTGCGTTAACCACTTCGCCACAATCGCCGTGATGCTCTTTCCGAGACTATAAACATTGTATGCAAAAGGATAGACGTTGTCAAGTGTTAAAAACCGTTGGAAAAGGTCGATGTCGCTCTTTACACGGGGCGAAAGTGCGCGTACCGATTGTTTTGTCGGTTAGGATAGGGTTGCGCGAAGCCATCACCACCAAGGGGAAAGTTGAAATATCTACGCGCATGCGATATAATACATGTGTCATCAAAAAGGGGAGTTCACATGAAAAACTATCGAGCCCCTCTCTTTATTCTCGGCTTGTTCTTTTCCATCATCCTGTTTTTCGAACTGGTCTTCAAGGTCCGGCTGTTTTCTTTTCGCATGTCATGGTCGAACCTCGTTTCGGTCAGTTTCATCCGTACGATGCTCTTCACGCTGGCCTACGGACTTTTCGTCGTGTTCATCTTGCGCGCGTTCAAACGCCGGACGGCGAAACGACTCGTGTTCGGTTTCGCTTTCCTCTTGATGTTTTTGTATTCTTCACAAGACGTCTACTTCCAGATTGCAAGCAACTTCTATTCTTTCGCCTTGAGCAGCGATTTCGCGACCGGTCTCACCTTTCTCTACCGGGTCACACAATCCCTCGAATGGGGACACCTCTTCTATCTCGTTCCCCTGGTTTTCGTTTTCGGTCTATTGACGTACGTGTCGCGCAAGACCGACGGCGCGTTCTTCGACATCCGCTTCAAATCTTACAAACAAGTCTTTGCCACCCTCGCGTTGGCATTCGTCAGTTTCACCGTCGCCATCGCGACGATCAACCGGGACCCCGATGGAGATCCCGAATACGAGTATTCCGACTGGCAACTCTACCGGGAACATACTTCATCCGTACGGATGATCAACGAATACGGCCTTCTCACATATTTGAGGAAAGACCTCGGTCAAACGATATTTCCTCGACAAGACGTTTTCGATTACGACACGCAACTCGCCGATTTCTTCAATGAGAGGCCTTCTCACATCCCTAACGACATGACCGATGTCTTTGAAGGCAAGAACCTCATCCTCATCATGGCCGAATCGCTCGACACGTACGCCATCGACGAGACGTTGACGCCGAATCTTTATGAACTTCTCCACGATTCATGGGTGTTCGACAATTTCTATGCGCCACTGTATCTTCGAAACACCGCCGATACCGAGTTCATGGTGCAAACCGGTTTTTACGCCAACACCTTCCGGAATTTGAGCATGAACCAGTACGCCGAGAACCATTTCCCCAACACCTTGCCGCGGCTGTTCGGACAAAAAGGCTACAACCACGCCGCGTTCCACAATTTCTCGGACCGTTTTTATCCACGCGAGTCATTCATGCCGGATACGCTCGGTTACGACGTCTATCACAATGACGAGAGCCTCGGTCT
>SLPE01000009.1 GCA_007132145.1 Candidatus Izemoplasma sp. | reverse complement strand
GTTTTTTTTTGAAAAAAAAACTCGGTTTGTGTATCAACTTCTTGTAGAGTCGCTCCGAGCGCTTCACCGGAATCTACAACGGGGTGTGGCGCGAAGCTTTTGATAAGGCCGTCTTGACGGTTAAAGCTCTAATCGGGTCTTTTCAAGGACGTCATGCGTATCGGCCTCGTACCAGGTGAGCACGGTATCGGGACCCTCGAATGACACGAGCAAGTAACTCGGGGCGGTGCCTTCACGGGGGCGATTGATCGCCCCGGGATTGATGAGTATGACCTCGTTGAGCACGGTGCACTTCCTGACATGCGTATGTCCGTAGAAAACGGCATCGACACCTTTTCCCCGGGCTTCCGCCGCTAGGGGCGCGAGTCCGCCACGGACACCGTGACGATGCCCGTGCACGAACATCAACGTGCGTCCCGCAACCGTCTCCAGCCGTTCATCCTGGTCGCCGCCGTCGAAGGGAAAATTGCCCCGGACGGCCTTGATATCGTGCTTGGCGAGGGTTTTCGTCGACAGCTCGCTGTCGCCGAGACTGTAGACGTGGTCGACGGCTTTCTGGTGACGTTTGAGCATGGCTTTCAAGCGGGCTTTGTGTCGATGGACGTCGCTGAAGACGAGCAAACCCTCGGAGGGGGGCGCCGCTTTCCGTGATCCGCTCATGGCGATTCCCCCTTCGCGAAGTGGTCGAGGAGTTTTTGAAGTGCGCGTGCTCGGTGGGATATCTTGTTCTTCATCCGGGATCCGAGTTCGGCGAGGGTGCGCGTGTGACCGACGGGTATGAACAGCGGATCGTAACCGAATCCCGTTTCTCCCGCCGTCTCGGTATGGATGTAGCCGTGGAGTTCTCCGCTGAAGAAACGGTGCGTTCCGTCTTTTTCCAGCAAGGCGATGACGGTCACGAAACGGGCGCGACGATCATGATGATGTTGCATTTCCGCCAACAGTTTCTCGTTGTTCGCACGGTCGCTCCCTTCCTTGGCGTAGCGTTTCGACATGACGCCGGGACGGGCGTCCAGGGCGAAGACTTCGAGTCCTGAGTCGTCGGCGATGACGGGTTCCTTCGTCGCGCGTCTTAAGGCACGGGCCTTGATCAAGGCGTTTTCCAAGAAATCCCGCCCCGTCTCCTCCGGTTCATCCAAGGGGAAATCGAAAAGCGAGAAAACGTCGAATCCGTGCGGCACAAGGATGTCTTCGTATTCTCGCAGTTTATGTTTGTTCTTTGTGGCGACGACGATGTTCTTCATGACGCGCCCCCTTTCGAAACGAACGTGGTACGTCTTACTTTTCGCTCCATGTCGCGAATTTCTGCAAGTCGTTGTTCTTGCCGACGAGCAAAAGTCGATCGCCTTGGGCGAAACTGTCTTCGGGTGCGGGGATGATGACGTCTTCATCGCGTTTGATGGCGACGATGTTGATTTTGTGCTTGCTTCTCAAATCGAGGTTGATTACGGTCGTCCCGATGATTTTGTCGGGGGCGGCGATGACGATGAAACTGTGTTGTTCGCTCAAATCGTAGTATTCGAGAATGGTGTCCGATGTGATGCGATGCGCGAGTCGTCTTCCCGCAAGCCGTTCAGGTTGGATGATTTCATCTGCGCCGATGCGCTTGACGACCTTTTCGTGATAGTCGTTTTGGACTTTTACGGTGATTTTCTTGACACCGAGTTCTTTGAGCATGAGTGTCGTGAGAATGCTGTCTTCGATGTCCTTGCCGATGGCGACGACGACGTGGTCGATGCTCTGAATGCCGATTTCTTTGAGCGCGCTTTCGTCGGATGTATCCAAAACGACGGCGTGGGTGGCCGTTTTCGACGCTTTGGCGATGCGTTGTTCATCACGGTCGATGACGAGGACGTCGTACCCGCTTTTGATGAGTTCATCGACGACGGCGGTGCCGAAGCGACCGAGGCCGATGACGGCGAATGTTTTTTTTGCCATTGGAATCACCTTTTTCAGGGAAGATTTGTTATAATCATCATATAGCTAAACCGTATGCATGTCAATGTTTCCGTGTTTTCATCGCTTCCGGGCGCATACGGTGGTCGGCTTATGTTAAAATGCTTGTGGAGGTGTCGTGATGGATAAGTCAACTTCGATCAACCACGAATTCGGCATCATCGCGATCTATGTGGTCGGTTTGATCATGTTCAGCATCATTTTGGGGACCGTTCAAGGCTCCGCCTTGATTCAGGGGCTTGAAAGAGAACAACTGATTACGTTCCACGCGTTCGCCAACCTTTTCTATTTTCTTTTTTTGGCGATCGCGTTGCTCATCTGGTCGCGAACCTACATCTTCACGAACCAATGGACCTATGTGCGACACAACCCGCCTTTCGTGTTCTGGGTGAGTCTGCTCGGTATCGCGCTGATGTTTTGTGTCAACTGGATCATGGCGGCGTTGTATTCGGTCTTCGGCGTCACCGAACTGCCGGATAACGAAGCGGCGCTGAGAGCCATCTTCGACAATTCGTGGTACGACCGTGTCGCCTTGTTCGCTTTCGCGGTGCTACTTGCGCCGCTCGTCGAAGAACTGGTGTTCAGGAAAGGTGTCTACAATCTCGTTTTCAGGCGACTCGGCGCCTTTGCGGCGATTGTGGCGAGTTCATTCGTGTTCGCGATCGTCCACGAGTTTTCCAACATCTTGTTGTTTGCGCACTATTTCGCTTTGGGGGGCGTATTGGGTTTCGTCTACCATTACTCAGGCCGGCTGATCTATGTTCCGATTTTCGTGCACGTCTTCCAAAACCTGTTCGCGATGTCGATGCAGTTCATCGACTTGAACCTTT
Source organism: Candidatus Izemoplasma sp. (assembly GCA_007132145.1). Taxonomy (GTDB): domain Bacteria; phylum Bacillota_I; class Bacilli_A; order Izemoplasmatales; family Izemoplasmataceae; genus SLPE01. Next base: position 1,343 of record SLPE01000009.1, on the reverse strand, counting down.
GACGGTTTTCAGTCATCCTCTTCAAGCAGGGCTCTGACGTCTTCGGTCATGAGCGCCTGCTTTTTTTCTTTGCTCAAATAGGACAGCACCGTATCGTTTTGCTGGACGATCGCATGGAACAAGGCGTTCCTTCCGGCCTTGTCGATATCCGTGACACGGGCGCCGTTTTCAAGAAGGAAGGTCGTCAAATAGGTGTCTTCGTTCATCATCGCGTAAAAGAGCGGGGTGTTGCCGTAGGCGTCCTTGCGGTCGATGGAATCGGCTTCTTGCAAACGGGCGTGCACGATATCGACTTTCCGCGCGCGTACGGCCTGGTGCAAGCGCGGAATGCCTTCACGACTACGCGGGTCGTTTTCGTGACGGGTGAACGTCGTGAGCGCCGTGGCGTCGTGCCGTTTTTGCGCCTTGGAGAAGGGGGACTCTCCGAAAACGTCCTTTTCATGTCCGTCGAGCCCGATATCCAGAAGTCGGTCAACGACGGATTCCATCGGCGTATGGACGGCGTAGTGAAGCGCATTTTGTCCGTATATGTTCTTCAAGAAGGCATTGACGCCCTCTTCGAGCAATCGTTCGACGATCGAAGGCAACGCATACGCGCAAGCGAGATGCAAAGACGATTCCTTCTTGCGATTGATGTGATGGACGTTGACGCCGCGGGCGATGAGGAAATCGACGACTTTGAGTTTCTTGCTGCGGACGGCATACATCAAAACGCATCGCCCTTCCGCATCGAGGTCGTCGAGTCTTGCACGGGGCTCTGAAAGGAGACGTACACACGAAAGGGAGCCTTTTCTAGCGGCCAGCATGAGCGGTGTCTGCTTCTTCTTGTTGCGATGCGGGGTTGAACCCATGGATGCAAGCATCATCTCGAGTGAAACGTCATCGCCAAGATGCGCCGCGACATGGAACGGCGTATCATTGAAGTGATTTTTTGCCGTCGCGTCGGCACCCGCCTTCAACAACGACGAAAGGACGTTGTGCGCTTTTTGTCGAACCGCGTAGAAGAGCGGATTTTGTCCTTTCGCATCGCGAGCGGATTTGAGCGTTTCCCCATCGTATTGCGAAAGTGCATCCACATCGTCGGTGCGGATCGCGGAAACCATCTTTTCGTCGATGGCAAATCGGTCCATGTTCTCACCCGTCTCATGTCTTCTTAGCGTATCGATTCGGTAGGCTCATTATAACATATCGAAGGGACGCGGACATAAAAAAAACACCGCATTTCGCATGCGGTGTCTTTTTTTGGAAAAACCTACTTGACTGCGTCTTTGAGTACTTTGCCCGCCTTGAATGCCGGAGATTTTTGTGCTTGGATGTGAATCGGCTGGCGTGTTCTCGGATTG
>SLPE01000021.1 GCA_007132145.1 Candidatus Izemoplasma sp. | reverse complement strand
TTCGCAACGCGCTCGCGCCCGCGACCATCGTCGGCATCAATCCGAACAAGAAGGACAAGACCGCCGTCGTCATCGTCGAAGACAAGGACTTCACGAGCGCCATCGGCGCAAAAGGACAAAATGTCCGACTCGCCGTGCAATCGAGCGGTTGGAAAATCGACATCAAAAGCGTCACCGACGCCGAGGAACTCGGCATGAACTACCGGCGACTGGATCGTGATGAAGATGAGCAAGAAGATTCGTAAGACGCCGATGCGACGTTGCATCGTCACCCGCGAACACCATCCGAAGCACGAACTCGTCCGCATCGTCCGCAGCCCCGAGGGCATCGTTTCCGTCGATTCGACGGGCAAAGCGAACGGTCGTGGCGCCTACTTGAAAAAAAGCGTCGCCGTCATCGAAAAAGCGCGAAAGACGAAAGCGCTCGAGCGGCACCTCGGTGTCGCGGTTCCCGAGGCCGTCTACGAAGCGTTGCTCGAGATGCTCTCCGATGCGTGAGATGCTTTCGCTCCTCGGGCTCGCACAACGCGCCGGAGCCGTGATCGACGGAGACAAGCGCGTCCTGCAAGCGATGCGTTCGCCCCGTAGGCCACTCGTCTTCATGGCAAGCGACATCGGCAAGAACAACCGTAAGAAAATACTGGACAAAGCGGCGACCTACGACATCGAGGTCTTGGATTGTTTCGACGGTGCGACCCTGTCGAAAGCCGTCGGCAAGGATAACCGCAAAACGCTCGCCGTCATCGATGAACGCTTCATCGAACAGATTGGACGGCGCATGCGAACAGAAAGGGTGCTAACATGGCAAAGAGAAGACCAGGACAGAACAACAAAAGACAACAAGGCAGAAAGAGAAGGAGACCCCAACGACCGACGCCGATGAAACCGGCTACCGGTCCGATCACTTACAAATCCGGCATGAGTGTCGGCGATTTCGCCAACGAATTGAAACGCCCCGCTGCCGACATCATCAAGAAGTTGATGGAACTCGGCACGATGGCGACGCAAAACCAGAGCATCGACAAAGAGACCGCCGAACTCGTCTGTCTCGAATACGGCTTGGAATTGATTGAAGAAGAAGTCACCGATCCATCGAGATTCGAAGAGTTGACCATCGAGGAAACCGAAGAGGACAAGGTCTCCCGTCCACCGGTCGTCACGATCATGGGACACGTCGACCACGGAAAGACGACACTGCTCGACACGATCAGAAGCGCGCGCGTCACCGAAGGTGAAGCGGGCGGCATCACCCAACACATCGGTGCCTATCAATATGCGAAAGACGGCAAGGCGATCACGTTCATCGATACCCCCGGCCATGCCGCATTCACGGAAATGCGTGCCCGTGGCGCATCGATTACCGACATCGTCGTTCTCGTCGTCGCCGCCGATGACGGCGTCATGCCGCAGACGAAAGAGGCGATCGACCACGCCAAGGCCGCCAAGTGCCCGATCATCGTCGCCGTCAACAAGATGGACATGCCGGGTGCCAACCCCGAGCGGGTCAAGCAGGAACTGACGGAATTCGAACTCGTCGCCGAGGAATGGGGCGGAAAAACGGTGTTCGTCGAAATGTCCGCCTTGAAGAACGAAGGCGTCGACGATCTGTTGGAAATGATCCTGCTCGTCGCGGAAGTCGAAGACTTCAAGGCCAACCCCACCCGCGCGGCTGAAGGAACCGTCATCGAATCGAAACTCGACAAGCATCGCGGACCCGTCGCGACGCTGCTCGTCCAAAACGGCACGTTGAAGGCCGGCGACAGCATCGTCGTCGGTACGACATACGGACGTATTCGCACGATGAACGACGACCTCGGCAATAAGCTCGACACGGTGCCACCGGGCACCGCCGTCGAAATCACCGGTATCAGCGACGTCCCGCTCGCCGGCGACGCTTTCAAGGTCTTCGACGAGGAGCGCGAAGCCCGCACCATTTCCGAAACGCGCGCCCATAGGAGTTGGCGGGAAGAGTTTTCCGGCGGTAAGCCGATGAGTCTCGATGAAATGTTCGCCAATGCCGCCGAAGGAGACACGAAATTACTCCGCATCATCGTCAAGGGCGACGTGCACGGCTCGATCGAAGCCTTGAAATCCTCACTCGAATCGATCGACGTCGAAGGCGCGAACATCGAAATCCTCCGTGCGAGCGTCGGCACCATCACCGAAACCGACGTCTCTCTCGCATCGGCTTCGGGGGCGATCATCATCGGTTTCAATGTCCGCCCGAGCGCCGCCGTCCGGGCCATCGCAGAAGAGAAGCATGTCGAAATCCGCCTGTACAATGTCATATACAAGACCCTCGAAGACATCGAACTCGCCTTACAAGGCATGCTGGACCCCGAATACAAAGAAGTCGTCATCGGCCAGGCCGAAGTCCGCGATACTTTCAAAGTCTCGCGACTCGGTACCGTCGCCGGTTGCTATGTCACAAGCGGCGTCATCGTCCGTGACGCTCTCGTTCGCCTCTTGCGTGACGGCGTCGTCATCTACGAAGGAAAACTGTCGAGCCTCAAACGTTTCAAAGATGACGCAAAAGAGGTCAAACAAGGCTTCGAATGCGGCATGATGGTCGAGAACTACAACGACATCAAAGTCGGGGACGTCATCGAGGCCTCGACGATGAAAGAGGTCGAACGCTGATGTCCAAACACAAACGGCTCGAATCGAGCATCACCCGCGCCATGAGCAAAATCATCCGTGAAGACCTCAAGAGTCCCGACATCGGATTCGTGACCGTCACCGCGGTCAAACTCACCAACGACCTCTCCCATTTGCGCGTCTACTACACCGTTTTGGACGAAGAAGCGCGTGAGCGTACCCAAGCCGCGCTCGAACGGTCGAACGCCTTCATCCGTACGACGCTCGGACGTCTTGTGACCATGCGGAAAATGCCGGAGTTGACCTTCAACTACGATGAAAGCCTCGACACCGGAAATCGCATCGAGGCGGGGCTGAAAAAAGTACTGGACGAATGAACCGAGGCGGCCGCAAGGCCGCTTTTGCATTTTCAGAACCGTCTTGATGAAAAAAGATGCTATAATGACGTTGAACGGAAACGAAAGGAGTCCGGAAGTGGACCGCGAACGATTGATGGACCTCCCCGAAAAAACGGGCGTGTACTTGATGAAAGACACGCACGGCAACGTGATCTATGTCGGTAAGGCGAAAAACCTCAAAAATCGTCTCCGCAGTTATTTCACGGGGTCGCACGATTACAAGACGACGAAAATGGTGACCGCGATCGCCGATTTCGAAACGATCGTGACGTCGACGGAAATCGAGGCATTGATTCTCGAACTCGACATGATCAAACAGCACCGTCCCCGTTACAACGTCCTCTTGACGGACGATAAATCGTATCCCTACATCAGCGTGACGAACGAACGTCATCCGAAACTGATGATCACCCGGCCGATGGGAAAGACGGGAAAGAACATCTTCGGCCCCTACCCCGACGGTCGGGCCGCCAAAGAGACGATCCACGTGTTGAACAAACTCTACCCTTTGCGGAAATGTCACAAACTTCCGAAAGAGCCATGTCTCTACCATCACCTCGGGCAATGTCTCGCGCCGTGCATCAACGAGATTTCCGTCGCGACGTACATGGCGATCGTCGCCGAGATCGGCCGCTTTCTCAAAGGCGACATCCAGTCGGTCCTTGCCGACCTGCAAGAGAAGATGCACGAAGCTTCCGAGCGGCTGTTGTTCGAACAAGCGGCGCAGTACAAGACGACCATCGAATCGATCCGGACGACGACGAAACGACAGTCCGTCAATCTCGACGACCTCAAAGACCGCGATGTCGTCGCCTTGCATCCGGGAGAGGACGACACCGCCATCGAAATCCTCTTCGTCCGCAGCGGAAAGATATCCGCTCGCGAGAGTCGCGTCGTTCCGAAGTATCTCGATCCCGCGCAATCGGTCGTCGACTACCTCGCGCAACTCTACGCCATCCACCCCGTGCCTGCAGAAATCCTCACCAACGACGCAGCGACACTGTCGCCTCTGGCGAAACTCTTCGACACGCACATCAAGGTTCCCCAACGCGGGGAAAAGAAAGCGTTGTTGGAACTCGCTACGCTCAACGCGAAAGAAACGTTTTCCCGTCATCTCGACCGGGAAGAAAAAGCGTCCGAGCGGACGTTCGGCGCCCTCGATTCTCTCGCCG
>SLPE01000176.1 GCA_007132145.1 Candidatus Izemoplasma sp. | reverse complement strand
TGAATAATACAGGCTATAAACTGCGGTTTTCATTACGGTCGCAACCAAAGCCGTTTCGGCTGCTGGTTTTTCTGGCTATTAGCCATTAGCTTCAAGCATCCAAAAAATCATTACGGCAGGGGAGGCAAAAAATCCTTGAATTTTTGCCGGTAATTAGCAAAGCCGGCAGATTTCAGCTTGGCATCATCAAATATGGTGTCTCCTGTTTCCAGTATGTAATCCAATTCCGGCCATTGAATGCAACTGACTTTTGCGTCCAGTTTCTTGGATATGATCAATGCGGCTTCGTATAAACTCAGGTTTTCACCGCCGATATTATAAATCTCGTTTTTTGTTGTAGGGCTTTTTACGGCGTCAATAATATTGCGGCAAATATCTTCAACATGCGTAAAAGTTCTGCGCAAACTGCCATTGCCATAAAGGGGGATGACTTTTTGATTTAGGGCTCTGTCAATCATAAAACCTGTTGTTCCATAGGAATAACCCCCATCAAACATATTGCCGTAGGGCACACAAATCCTGAATATGGTGTGATCAATGCCGAATGCATTTTGATAGCTCCAGAGGATGTGTTCGGCAGCAAGCTTGTTTGAAGCATAAATGGTTCGGGTTTCCTTTGCGTCTTCCTCTTTTAACGGCTGTTTTTTTTGGCCCTTATAAACAAGTCGCGTTGACGGAAAAACAACCCTTGCCCTGCACCCCGACTGCCTCATCCAGCTAAGCAAATGTACGAGTCCCAGCTCATTGACAGCGAAATACTTCTCATAATTTTCGAATCCTTCTTTAGTTCCCGAAAGACCGGAAAATAAAAATATGTAATCTACATCAGCGTCAATGACATTGAAGGCTGCCTTCTCAGTAACATCAAGTTGCTGATATTTAGAAACATCTGAAATGCCCTGTTCTTGTAAGTCATAGTTATGGTTATCAAAGCCCTCTTTTTCCAGAAAATGAGCCATGTGACTTCCAAGATATCCGTTGCTACCTATGACTGCTGATTTATACATACCCGGTATTTTGTGTGTGTTAAAAAATATTGAAAACCGCTAGCTGTTTGCATCCGGCATTATGCCGATAAAGTCCTGATGTCTTCCAGCGTTTTACTTTGCAGTAGAATGTCGTGATAATGTTTTGAAAAATCCTTTTCGGATATGGCCCTTACGAATTCATTGACAGAGCCTATGAAATGATTGTCGGGATGGCGTTGAAATTCATGTTTCCCGTCTTGCTTTTCCAATGTAACCAAAGGGCTGTAGTCAGGGCGTGGTGTATAGGCACGATGTGCTGTGATAATGCCTTTGCTGCCCCATATTTCGTAGCTGCATTTGTAGAAATGATCCATCCCGAATCCCACCTGGGCGCTTACACCATTGCCATTGTCCAAAAATGCGGCGCCATAAATATTTGTTCCGCTTTTGGCATCCATAAATAAATGTGCGGCCTTCACCCTGAATGTGTCACCCATTATAAAATGCACGGCTCTTACGGTGTATCCGGCGCAATCCATCAGCGCTCCGCCGCCCACCTGGTCATCGTATCTGAAATTATTTTCAGGCAATGGCGGGAAGGCAAAATCAGCCCTGAAAATCCTTACATCTCCGATTGCTTGCTTTTTCAGCAAATCCAAAACAAACCGGTGCTGACTGTGGTACTGAAACATGTAGTTTTCCATCAACATCAGTTGCTTGTTTTTAGCCAGTTCAACCATTTGCACGGCTGATGAGTAGTTCGAAGCAATTGATTTTTCGGCCAAAACATGCTTGTGGGCTTCCAGGCTTCTGATGATCCATTCGTGATGTAAGCCGGTGGGTAAAGGCATGTAAACAGCGTCAATGTCGCTCTGTTCCAGCAATGCCTCATAACCTTCGATGGGTTTGCAATTGAATTTCTCGGCAAATTGCTCTGCCTTTTTAATAGAGCGGCTTGCCACTGCCACAAGCTTGACTCCGGGCACTGCCTGGATGGCCGGAATCATGGACCTTTCGGCTATGCTTGCGCAGCCCATTACGCCGATATTTAGTTTTTGTATCATGCTTTTTTTATTTTTGGTATGTACTCTAGAAAAAACAATCCATGAATCAAACAAAGCGGATTGCAGACAGCAAGCTACGGGCGGCAATATTCAGGTAATTGTTAAATCTGATAAAAGTCATAAGCTGGTTGAGCGTCATCCATATAAAGCGCCCGGGCACTTCAACCGGAAAATCATCTGCTGCTTCTATGATCATGTTTTTGTTTTGCTCCTTATAAAAACGGCCGCCTTCTTCGCTTTGGTAGCTCGAATACCAGATTTGTTCGGGGGTAGCGTTCAGCACATGATCGAGGAAATCGACTTCGTACTCGCTTGCGCCTTTTCTGTAGTTTCCGGTAAGGCATTGCACGGTTGGCGCAAGTTCAATGATATCGAAGTTGCCTGCCTCAAGTTTTGCCTGAACAAGGAAGTGATAAATGCCGTCAATTTTTTTGATGATAAAAGCGATGATGCCCTCCTGGGCTGCTTTTACGATGGGCTGATCCCAGGATTTTACCTCGCGGTTACCGATGGTGACGTTAACGCCAACCACCGAGAAATACTTGCGGTCTTGGTGGTAAATCTCATGATCGTCAATGACCCAGTTTTTTACATTTTTCAATGGCATTTTTTCGACATTGAGATCAAAAGTTGACTTTTGCTTGGTAATCCATGAGATGATATCGTCAACATCGTAAAGATGCCTCGAATGGTCGAGCATAGAAACAAGCATTCCCGACTCTTTGCGGTCGGCTTTATGTTTGAGTTCAAGGATTTCGTAAAAATCAATCACATTGCCCGGATAGTCGCCGAAAGGGATGCCGGCAATTACCGTGCGCGTGTCCATATTGATCAGATTGTCAAACTGTAAAAAGTATTTTATCTGACCCAAGGTAAGCCAGCAAAAGTCGTCGTGAATTTTTACAGGCTCATCCTCATCAATTTCAACAATAATGTTTCGGTTTCTTTTTCTTAAGAATCTTGCTCCCTGCTCTGACTGAAGCTGATCGAGCAGGGTTTTTACTTTTTTTTCGCCGTTAAAATATTCAAGATAAAGAGGCCTGCTGCCTTTGTGTACCTGCGTGTAGTTGCTGCGTGTAGCCTGAAGTGTTGGCGCCAGCTGCACAAGGTTCAGGTTGCCGGGCTCAACTTTTGCCTGCATAAGAAAATGGAGTATGCCATTAATTTTTTTAACGATAATACCGAGAATGCCTATTTCAGGCTGATTAATAATCGGTTGTTCCCACTCAGGAACCATTCCCCAGTTAGTTTTCAAGCGTATGCCTTCGATAGAAAAAAACTTTCCAGAATCATGAACAAGGTTTCCGCTGTGCCCGTCGAAATGCCATGAACGCAATTTGGTAAGAGGCACCGGATTGATGCGAACCGGAATACATTTATTACGTTCCTTTATCCAATTGAGGAACTGATTGTCGGGCATAAGACTATTTTCAATCGTCAAAGCAGACTTCAGAAAAGCCAGCTTTTTTTCTTTATGTTCCATAAGTATTGTTTTTACTACATTTAGCGTGCTTCAAACGAGGCGTTTTGAATTTTCACAGCCTGTGTATCCCAAAGGAGATGTGAACAATGGTTGGATTAGGCTTTAGCTTTCCGGCTGTTTACAGCTTCGCCACGTCAGTCACATGTTATGATTGCAATGTACTGAAATCGTGTGGTTTAGTACTGTTTTCAGCCTTGTTAAAAGGTTACTTTACATAGCAAAAGTAATTCTATTTTTGATAATTTAAAACTATATGTACAAAAATGTCAGGGATAGGGGATAGGGAGTGGTTGTTAGCTATTGGCGTTAAGCGTTCAGGGTTCAGTGTTCAGGGTTCAGTGTTAGTTGGCGTCTTGTGTCATTCTGAACTCCGATGGTAATCGGAGTGAAGAATCTCTTCTCTCCGTTCTTTTTGCTTGACGAGTCCAGTCTAAAAACACACATTTTTCACATCCGCTGAAAATCAGCTTTGCCCCATCCCTAAAGGGTAACTGATTTTCAGCGACTTCACCCTTTAAGGGCCGGGGCAAAAAGCCGCTGAAAATCAAAAGTAATCTTTTTAGATTGGACTCCTTGACCAAAAAGAACCAAAAAGTCAAGGCTCTGTCCTCATTTGCTATCCTGTATTATTCACAAAAAGTAAACAAAAAGTGTTTAGGTTTAATTCTTAAGCTAAAAAAGACCAAACCTTTG
>SLPE01000027.1 GCA_007132145.1 Candidatus Izemoplasma sp. | reverse complement strand
TTCCGTTCAAACATCTCCTTCCCGCAACAAAGGGAAATCCCGGCCACTTGTTGCGTGCATTCAAAAGAGATGGTTGTTGAACAGAGCATCTTTAATTGAAAAAAAATGCAAACGCTTTGATATTGTTAATATAGATTTTTTATAATTAAGGCGCACTGGGAGGTGTAAATATGATGATAATAATGAAAAAACCTTTTATCTTACTGACTTTTTTATTCTTACTCGTCGCCATCGCGGCGTGTGAGATCGACGACCCACAAGTGGACGAAATCAGTCTCGTCTATCGTGATGTCGGCGCGGTTGTCACGGACGATACCGACGTCACACACGTCTTGGCCACCGGCGTACCCGGTGAGGATGTGACACCGCCGGCCGATCCCGTGAAGGAAGGACATGAATTCCTGGGATGGTTTGCCGATGAAGCGCTCACGGAGCCGTACGTCTTTTCAGTCTTCCCCGATGAGGAGACGACGTTGTATGCGAGTTGGAATGTGATGAACTACACCTTGGACATCCGTTTCGACTTGATCATCCCGATGGAAGAACTCTACATGAACGATTCCATGGTCATGATGGTCGATGAAGACGGCAGTTTGTGGTGTTGGGGATATGGCGGATCCGGCGGTCGCATCGCTGTCTTCGGCGCCTGTCCGGTTGAAACCGCCGACGGTCAAAAAACGATCTGGCCTCATGACTGGGCCAATGATATTGGTGATTGGGGCGTACAAACGATGAATGCTTGGAACCAACAATCCTTCATCGTCACCGAAGATTCCCGTGTCTTCGCCTGGGGAGAGAACACCTACGGATTGCTCGGCACAGGTGACACGGACGACCGTACCCGTTTTGTGGAGATTACCGATGCATTCATGTTGGCCGAGGATGAAACCCTCATCGACATCACAGGCAGTACGACGAATACGTATGCGATCAGCTCACACGGAAGAGTCTTCGCCTGGGGCCGGGGTATCGGCCTGCCGTTTGAGACTGAACCCGATACCGTTTTCGACCATCCCATCGAAATTACCGACGCTTTGAGACTGGACGCGGATGAGAGAATCGTTCAAATATCCGCGGCGTGGAAACGCGCGTACGCCTTGAGCGATGCGGGAAATCTCTACGCCTGGGGCACCAACGACAACTTGGAGCTCGGGACCCATCGTAATGCCGCGTCTCCGAAGTTGATTACGCGTCTCATCGTCTCGGGCGAGGAAAACATCGTCGAAATCGGTGGATCCGAAAACGGGTTCTTCGCGCTCAAGGACAACGGGGAAGTCTGTATGCTGTCGAATGTGTTTTCCGCTTCTGAAGACCATGGGATCCACTGTGTAGTCACACCTAATGATGGTGAAGACTTCGCCCTGGAGATGATTTCCGGCGGTGGCGGTTCGGGTGGTACCGTATTGGTCGAAGGCATCGGAAGCGGTTCCCCGATCACCTTGTATTTTTGGGGACATGACGGCGACGACCTTTTCGGGCAGGATTCGATGCTCGCCGAGTCGTTCGTTGAAGTCAACATCGTGAACACGCCGCCCGTCGCCAGTGATAGAAGTCTCGTCATCACGGACGACGCCGTATGCGCCCTCGACGATGAGCGTTCCTTGTGGTGTTGGGGAAGAAATGGCGTCGCGCTCGATGAAGAGACCGACGTCATCGTCTATGACGAGCGCTTCGGCGAAAACGACTTGGAAGTGACACCGAAGAGTCACGATAGTCCGTCCGAGTCGTTGAGCTTAGCTTTCGGCAAAGTTGGATGGCAGAGCGTTTCCGTTGCTTATGGAAGCGGTTTTGAAGATGCCGAAGCCGATGATGTCAGTCCGTTGTTCGAATGGTTCGTGCAAGCCATTGCTGGGGAGTCCGGCGCTTACTTCGACGATTACGCCTGCTCGCCTTGGAATATGTGTCCCGTTGTCTACGGCACTCCGATGCCCGCAGAGGACGTGAGCATTGTGATCACGCTCCTGTATACGGAGGAAATCAAACGACTTTTCGAAGGGGAATGACCGTCACGTCATTGCCCCGCTTGTCCGATAGGTAGCATCGACGGCACGTCCGGTCAGCGGACGTGCCGTTCGCAACACGCATTCGATCCTTTGAAAGACGGAGGTACCGATATGAAACCTTTGGATGGCATCCATCACGTGACCGCCATGACAAGCGATGCCGAGCGTATTTACACGTTCTTCACCGCCGTTTTGGGCATGCGCTTGGTCAAGAAGACGGTCAATCAAGACGATGTCTCGGCTTATCATCTGTTTTTCGCCGACGACGAAGGTCGGGCGGGGACGGACATGACGTTTTTCGAATTTCCCGCTGCGAACCGAGGTCGCGACGGCACCGATGCGATCGTCACAACGTCTTTCCGCGTGGCCGACGACGCGGCCATCGCATATTGGCTCAAGCGTTTCAACCGATTCGGCGTCGAACATGACGACGTGCGGACGCTATTCGGCGCGAAGACCCTTCCGTTCGTCGATTTCGACGGGCAACGTTACCAGTTGATATCCGATCGTTTCGATACCGGCGTCGCTTCGGGAAGACCGTGGAAGAACGGACCTGTTCCGCATGCATACGCCATCACCGGTCTCGGACCCGTTGTCGTGCGGGTATCGAGTTTTGAAGAATTCAAGGCACGACTTGAAGACGTGTACATGTTCGAAGAAACGGCGGTCGAAGGTGCGTTTCACCTCTTTGAGACCGGACGAGGCGGTCACGGCGCGAGCATCGTCGTCGAAGACGCGCCGACTCTTTTGCCCGCTAGACAAGGCATAGGAAGCGTGCACCACGTCGCTTTTCGTGTCGAAGACCTCGACGCGTTGAAGCGGTGGATCGAGCGCTATCGTCGTTTCGGCATCAGGCATTCCGGACATGTAGAACGGTATTACTTCGATTCTTTGTACGCGCGAGCCGGCAAAGGCGTCCTTTTCGAAATCGCGACCGACGGACCGGGGTTCCGAATCGACGAACCCTACGATACGTTGGGTGAACGCTTGTCGTTGCCGCCGTTTTTGGAAGCACACCGCAAAGCCATCGAGCGTAGACTTCGCGATTTCGATACGGGCCGTAGCACCCGGGATTTTTCAAAAGAAGACTCTTTCAAGTTGAAAGGGGTCAACCGTCTACGGCGGGTCGAAGACACGTGAAACACATTTTCGAGAAAGGTCGGAATCCCTCTAGCCCGACATGGCTCTTGTTGCATGGAACGGGCGGGACCGAACAAGACCTCCTACCGTTGGCGCGTCATCTAGACGCCGACGCGCATGTGCTGGGCGTGCGTGGCAATGTTCGGGAAAACGGCAGGGCGAGGTTCTTCAAGCGCTTGCGCGAGGGGGTGTTCGATGAGGAAGACCTTCTTTACAGAACCCGTGAACTGAACGCTTTCTTGGACGAAGCGGCAGACATGTACGAATTCGACCGTGAACGCGTCTTCGCCATCGGGTACTCGAACGGCGCCAACATCGCGACGAGTTTGTTGATGCATCATGAACGAGCGTTGTGCGGCGCGATACTCTTTCGACCCATGGTTCCAAGAAAAGACGTCGCATTTCCCGCTTTGCAAGACCGTCCCGTGTTCATCGGCGCCGCCGACAACGACCCGCTCGTACCGCCTGCGGAAACGGAAGAACTTCGTGCGCGTCTACAGTCGGCGGGGGCGCGAGTGAGCGTCCGCTGGTTCGACACCGGGCACCGTTTGAGCGAAGAAGATGCCATTGCGGCGGGGGCGTGGTTGATGGAGTTGCCGCGATGATGCATCGTGTTCGAATCGGAAACGACGCTTACAAAACCTTGAAGAAGACGAAAACATCCATGAAGTCCATGCCATGCCCCGGACATCCTCCTGAATCTTAGCGTTTAGCGGGGGTCCGGGTTTTTCATGGATTTCACGGAACGTCGCCATTGCCGTCTTTTTCAAGATTTCAGACGAGCAAATCCGGAAAACAAGTTCAAAAGAACGCCACAATGTCGTATAATGGACGTAACGGGCACGAAAAACGTCCCGGACAAGGCAGGACATGTCGAGCCATCGGTCCATGCACTCACATCGACCAGAAAAACGATGTCATGGAAAAACGAAGGCCGCTTCCGCGACCGTTTCATGTCCGAATGAACAGGCATCGTGATCTTTTGCCTTCACGTCACCTCGAAACAGGAAAGGGGTTCTCATGTACGACGTCTTTTTGAGTTATGAACACAAGTCCAAGGCCATCGCGGACA
>SLPE01000147.1 GCA_007132145.1 Candidatus Izemoplasma sp. | reverse complement strand
TTTTAATGTTTCAAGTCCGAAAGCCATAGTTGACGTAGATTCTTTTAATGTACCCAAAGGTCAGGAAGTTATTTTTTCAGGACCCGATTCCGAACTTCTCACTCGTGTGACAGGAGGAGGCGCAAGTTTTATTGAAGGCAACATTACTTCTGATCTTCGGCTTCTCGCTTTTGTAAATTCCGCCGGAATAAATATCGGCTCCGATGCTGTCATCACAGCTCCCAATTTAATTCTTTCAACAAGGGACATTGCCAATGTGAATTTCATGAGCGGCGATTATCTTTTTGAGAAACTTGACGGGATCCACGAAGACAAACTTCTTCTTAATAGCGGCAAGATAAATATCACACATGGAGGTTTCGGTGTTCTTATCGCCGGTGCCGTCGAGAACCGGGGTGTCATTACAGCGACAGGAGGAACAATAGCTCTCGCTGGAGGCGACGCTGTGAAACTGGATATTTCAAGTGACGGACTTATTTCACTTGCGGTGACGAAAGAGACCGCCTCAAAAGTTACCGATCACGACGGCAACACGGTACTTGACCAGATAAAGAATAGCGGTACTTTGAACGCCGACGGAGGAAGGATACTCATAAGAGCGGAAAGTCTCCCGGACCTTTTCCGTAGTGTTATAAATATGGACGGGTACGTATCGGCGGATACTATAGAAGAAAATGACGGTGTAATAAGCATAAGGACAGCTGGAAAAGTTGAGATAAACGCCGAACTTTCCGCGACAAGTGTGGAAGTAGCCGGTAGCGAGGTAAAAGGGACTTCCGGCGCGGCGAGTATCTCCGCGCTTGACCTTCATGTGACCTCTTCCGTGGTTGACATAATATCGAAAGCCGATAACACTCATTTTACCGCTGCATCAGACATCTGGGACACCTCGGGAGGGGAGGGGATGTCCCTTACAGTTGAGGAAGTTACTTATCTCCAGGATGGGATGGTTATTCTGGACCTTGGTCCCGCCGGAAAAGTCGGGTATCTTACTACAAGTAATATTACGTTCGAGGTGCCGAGGGGTGACATAAACACCGCCCCGGGAGTATATATACCGGGAAGCAGGGTAAAGGTATCGGCTCAAAAGTTCGGTTCGGTGGATACCCCTCTCGGGATAGACGCGGATATTACCTATATAAACAGGATCCAGGGCACAATTGACGTAACCGAAATGTGGGGGCTTGGCACTACGCTTTGCATAAGGGGGCCCTCGCCGGCAGACGGCGAAACCGGAAATATCGATCCCTGGGGCGCTGTCATCTATAATTCCGATTCCAGTCTTGTTCTCGATGCCGAGAAAACCACCATACTTGGTGAAGAACCTTCCTATATATACGGTGATATTACATTCCATAACTTTAAGCTCACTACTCCCGGCAAACATATTTACTTTGAAACGGGTAAGACATATACGTTTAGGGGCGATACAATTATCGAGGGTTACCCATCAGCGACCGGTCTTATATCCCTTTTGTCCTCCGAAAAAGGGTCGGCCTGGTTTATCGAGTTGGGGGAAGGTTCATATAACATAGCGGCAGTGGTGGTAGGGGACTCTCACAATCTGGGAGAAACATATATTGAAGCCAGGCCGAAAGCTGATCTGGGCGGCAATTTGGGCTGGGCGCATAACGATTCTACTTTCTGGATGGGAGATATCAGTTCAGATTGGCATCTTGCTGATAATTGGTCTAACGGTATTATCCCAGACGAATTCCTGGATGTGGTTATTACAGACGTCGCTGCTTACTTCCCGCGGCTTACCCAGGCTGGCGCGACAAGAGATATAATAATATTGGAAGGAGCGTCACTGAGGTTAGGAGCGCAAAGCTTGTATACCAAGGGCAACGCTCGGATATACGGAGAAGTCTATGTAGGCATATCAAATGCCGATGGGTGGAAAGTGGACGGTGATATTTTTATCGGGACGACGGGCAGTTTAACTGCCCAGGGCACGAAGATCGAAATTGAAGACGAAGATCCCGTTTACAACTGGTCACTGATCGAGCTTAAGGGAAACTGGGTAAATGAAGGTTCTTTTGACTGCGGTGTAAGTAAGGTCGCATTTTCGGGTTCTGATGAACAGTTCATCACGCAGGGAGGCGGCTCTAACGGTTTTCACACTGTAATTGTGGATAATTCCGCCGGTAGTATATCCATTACAGGCGCATTCAGGGCTTGCGAGGATCTTTATATTTACTCGGATGTCCGTATAGACTCCTCGGCCTCTGACGGTGATATTTACATTGGGGGGAGTATTGTGACTGATGGCACGGACCCTTCCCTTGAGGTTCTTACTGGAAAAGGCGCTATCAGTGTTGGGGGCAGAATAACCGGGGTCGCAGATCTTCTTCTTGACGCTGAGAAGATAACAATGGGAGTGGGACATACACTTACCCACAATATTTCGGGAGATTGTGAGATAACAGTAAGGGGAACGGGTTCCGACGCTACCTATGTGGGTGGTACCCTCAGCGTTGGAGGTGACCTCACGCTGAGCGGGGGGGATATGTACTACGCGAGCGGGACTTTATACGCTATGCGCGGAGAAGCTGATCTCAGGATAGAAAGTGGGACGACACTCTTTTTTGGGGATCTGGACTTGGACGGTGGGGAGATAACTTTCAGTGATTCCCCGGGGAATATAATTATGGATGTAGCTGGTTCCGGGGGATTCCTCAATTACGGAGAGATAAATAGTTTGGGGAGTGTATTGTTCTTAGGTGAGGGAGACGTTTCGGTTACAACAGGCACAGGCGGAGGAGACCCTCCTGAGGGACTGCTTTTTTTCAAAGACGGGGGGGATGTCACGCTTTTAGATAACACAGAGGTCGGGGGTACTCTTTTTGTATCCGGGGTTGATACTTTCGACCTTGGGGATAATAGTTTGTCAGCGGGAGAGAATATCAACATAATAACAGATCCTTTTCTTGAGGGAGAAGAAGCGAAAGACATTACCACGAAATTCTTAGGAACGGCAAATTCTTCTCTGACCGCGGGCGGAGGATTGTTTCTGGCCTCAGTTTTTTCAGGGACAAAACTCACGGCCGATTTTTCAGATTTTAACGGTGAGGTCAGCGCTGGAGCGTTAGGTTTTCTAGGGCTTGATCCACCGGTCCAGTTGCTTACTGAGGAAGAGGAGTTTTTAGGCTATGCCGAGCTTATCCTCGGGGATAATACTTCACTTTATCTTCAGGAAATTCAAGGTACGTCTATTTACATGGGTGAAAGCGGATCAGTGGGAGAAGGTCAGGTTTTCGGGCTTACGGCGGGAAGCGGCACCGTCATATCCATTGAAGGAGACATTCTTATCGGTAACAATATCTTTAACCCGGGAGAAAGTACTTTTATTTTTGACGGCAAAACCGAGATATCCACGTCCGGTACATTCCTTGACTTTCACAATGTGGAGATCAGGGAGGGGAAAGAGCTTAAGGGAATTGCAGGGATCATAGGAGTTTCCGGAGACTGGAAGAATCGGGGGAACTTCATACATAACGGCGGTGAAGTGGTTTTTCAGGGTAACGGTGAAAGCCGTGTATATGGGGATACCGTTTTTAACGACCTCACATGCAGGACTAATGGTAAAACTATTAAATTCGAGGACACGAGTACGCAGACCGTCGAAGGTTCGCTCTGGCTTCTGGGCGGGGTGTCCAATGATGGCTCTAAAAGTGTGGTTCTTACCAATCTTTCGGGTAGTGATGCCGTAGAAGACAGGTGGAATATAGTTGTAAGCGAAAAACACAACGTTTTCAACGTCGATGTGTCCAACTCAAACGCTCTTGGAGATGAGATATGGGTATATGGAAGTTCCTCAGTAGAGAATTGTAACAGTGACCCTGTCCAGCACCCTCTGGAGGGATGGAGATTTAAGCCGCCCTGGCCATATTACTGGGTGGCTCCCGGACTTTCGGGAAATTGGGAAGATATAAGCAACTGGTCTTTGACCCCGGAAGGGCCGCAGGGAGATCCGGGATGGGAAGTTGTCAGCGCCCCGGGAAAAGATGAGATAGTTCTTTTTATCTTTGGTGACGGTTACGGAAGCACGGCTGATTGCGTCATATCCGGCGATGTTGAAGTGCTGGGTTTCAGTATAGGAGATGATTATGGAGGCTCTTTTTTAACGGACGGGAATGTTCTTCATGTTACGGGCGCCCTCACTGTCAGTGGTGGCCAGGCTGATTTTACTGAGGCAAATCTTATGATCGGATCGGATAATCCGGATGTT
>SLPE01000186.1 GCA_007132145.1 Candidatus Izemoplasma sp. | reverse complement strand
GGTCGAAGTCGAGGCCATCAAACAAAAAGGCGACCGCGAAGAACGCGAGTCGGAAGAAGACTGATCATCTGTCGTCATCAAAAAGCGCCCAGCCGTACTGGCTGGACGCTTTTTTTTGTCAATCTTCTTTTAGGGCTTCGATGTCTTGGTAGAGCAAGTGATTGAAAACGTCATGAATGTTTTCGATCGCTTTGGAAAGACGTTCCGGCATCATCTCGAAGACGATGTCGCTTTCAAGCATCAACTTCGTAATGTGGTACTGACCCGCGAGGTCGAAATCCTGGCGTGGGTAGAAACGGTTGTGGTAGCCGGCAAAGTACGCTTTCATCGCCTCATCGACACTTTCCGGGATGGGAATGAGCTCGGGATGCCCGATCATTTCTTTGAAACGGGCTTCTGCCCAAAGGCGCAATTGCACATCGCTCGGGAAATCGCTAGCGTTGTTCCACCGCTCATCGTACTCGATCGGCTCTTCTTCCTCTTCATCGTCGTTGTCGTCATTGTCGTTTTCTTGGCCATTGTCATTGTCATTGTCGTTGTCGTTGTCTTCGGTCTCCTCTTCGGGGAGGGGGAAGCGTGCACTCGGTTTTTCAAAACCGTCACCCGGTGTGACCCGCATCAAATGGAGACCGAACGATGTCTTCACGAACGTATCGTCCATATAGTGTTCTTCTTCGGCATGGTTCGATACATAGTCTTCATAGATGCGCTGCATGCCTTCGACGAACTCGGGGGCGTAACCGGTGGAGTTCAAGTAGGTCCGTTGGCCGAGGTCTTCATGACGTAACTTGAAACCGTAGTTTTTGAACATCGCCCAGCGACTGTAGTCGGTGTAGGGTTCAGGTTCTTCGTCGTCGTTGTCATCGCCGTTGTCATCGCCGTTGTCATCGCCGTTGTCGTCGCCATTATCGCCATTATCGTCATTACCGTTATCATTACCATTATCATTGCCGTTGTCATTGCCGTTGTCGTCATTGCCGTTGTCGTCATTACCGTTGTCATTGCCATTATCATTGCCGTTGTCGTTGTCGTCACCGTTGTCATCGGGTTCGGGCGCATCTTCGCCTCGCAACGCCTTCCGGTATTCCACGGCGATGTTTCTGAAAGAGATATCGTCTTGATCATGGGCTTTCGCGATTTCTTCCAGTAAGGCGGCGAGCAAGGCTTCGAATTCCGCTTCGGCATCGGCATCGCCCTCGAGGGTCTCGAGGAAATCGTCGACGCCGAGCGGGACCATCATGTCGTCACGGTCGATGTAGACGAGAAGATGCTCGACTTTGAGACTGAAATAGTTGTCGTATTGATACTTGACATAGTAGGATGCGTTGTCGAAATCGATGTTGTCAAAGGCGAAATAGGGAAGCATGTCGTACATCGCCAAAGAACGCAAGAAGTGTTCGTGGGAATGGAAGCGTCCGAACTCTTCGTTGAGATGCAAAAACTCCTGGAAGGAATACACGAAAGGATTCCAACGTCCGAGCGGATCTTGTGGATTGAAGAACTGGCCTTGCGAATACATGAGACGGACTTGTTCGTACAAATCGCGGTATTCCACCATTTTCTCGCTATTCGAGCGCATGACGTTGCGGTTGGAACTTTCGAAGACGGTTTCGAAATAATCGCTTTCGAACAAATACTCGAGCTTGAAGGCTTCTCCGGCATAAAGAGCGGCGGTGCGCTTGACGAGATGGTCGAAAAAGGCATCGGTCGTAATCTTGAAATCGGTGAACGAGGCGAAAACAGAGGCGTCGCGTTTTTCTTCGTACACATCCTCGAAGAAACGGAAGCGGTAGGCCAAGGCGACTTTTTGATCGTGGATCCGCATGCCGGAATCGATACGCAAGGTATGGAGCGCCTCGTTGATCAACTGCTCGGTCATTTTGCTTTTGAAGAAATCCTCTTCGATGTCAAGACGCGTCTCCTCATCGAGGTCGTCGAACGCCGTGAAGTCAAGGACATCCGCCAAGAAGTACATGACGAGACTCGTCGCTTGTCCGTCGTTGAAATAGGTTCTGCCCTCATGGGTATAGCGTAAAACGACGTCCTCCTCTTCATCGTCCGCGTCCTCGAGCGACAAAGCGAACAGGTGATCGGCCGCGGTTCGGGTGACATTGTCCTGCTTCATGACATGGTAGGCGTAGGTGGTGCGCTCGTCTTCGAAAAGGCTCCAATCGAGAGTTTCGTAATCGAAAGTCCCTTCGAGGTCTTCGAAATCGATGCCGAGACGTCCGGCGAGCGAGTCGCGCCACGGATAGAGGTAATCGTGTATTTCGACGAAGGCGAGGAACACTTCCGCTTCATCGAGCAATGTCGTATTGTCTTCGTCGAAATCGGCGCTTTTGGTCATGTCACGCAATTCCTCGAGCGATCCGTCGTAACGGTAGAGACCCTTTTCGACGTCGCCCGACATGGCATAGGGAACGAGACCGAAACGTTTGAGGACGTTTTCATACTCGGCGCGGTTGCCGAAAACGAGTTGGATCGCCGTGCGGTCGCCGGCGTAATGATCTTCATAGTACGCTTTGATCGCTTCGTCCAGATCACCGTCGTGTTGTTCGAGCAACCTCTCTTCGAGGAAGTCGCGCGCCGCTTTGCGGCGTGCGATGTTCATCATCAGGAAACTCTCGATGTCTTCATCGTCGAAGGGGTCGAACCCGGAAAAGGTCATGACATAGATGAAGTCCCGTTCGACTTGCTCGACGAAATCCGGATCTTCTATGAGCTCGGCGATCTCATCGGGGTCTGTCGTATCGTACTTGACGCGGTTGCGCTCATCCTCGATGTCTTCGGGGGTGATGTCTTCGAAGTAACTCGATACGAGCGTTTCATCGACGAGATAGAGGAACTGACTCAATCCCGCTTGCAACTTCAAGCGTTCATAGAAATCTTCACGTGTGACCTCGATGCCGTTGACGCGCATGAATACGCCGTCGGGATTCGATATCCGCGGCTGGATTTCGCGTGTCAACCATGTGCATCCGATCGAAATGAGGATGATCGCCGTGATCGCACTGGCGATGATGATGATCTTTTTGACGACGGCGACTTGCGGAGAACTGTCGCCACTCGTGCTCTGCGTTTTCGCTTTGGCTGTCTTGCCGGCTATTTTACTCAAAAAAAATCACTCCTTAGAACATGAGAGGAATCAATTACGCATATTATATATTATCACTAAAGGCTTGACATGACAACTGTAAACCTTAAAAATTCGAATTTGTCGTCCTCATGTCGAAAAAGTTGTGATTGACGCCGCATCGGGTGGGGGATGATGTATAATGTCATTGTACCGGAGGTATGCGACATGAAAATCACCGTGCTCGGCAGTGGTTCCAAAGGCAATGCGACCCATATCGATACGGGAGAGACCCGTCTTTTGATCGATGCCGGATTCAGTTATCGACAGCTTAAACGCCGCAGCGCCATCAAAGGCATCGACATCGACGCCGTCGATGCCGTTTTGGTGACGCATGAACATCGCGACCACGTCTACGGACTCGACATGTTGTTGCGTCGGACACGGGCGACCCTCTATGCGACCGCACCGACACGGACGTGTTTGCAAAGGCAATGCACTACGCTGAACGACCCGATGCGTTTCATCGACATCCGACCCGGTGTCGCTTCACTCGTCGGCGACGCCACGGTGTGGTCCAGGGAAGTGTCTCACGATGCCGTGAACACCGTAGGTTTCGTCATCGAGGCGAAGGGAAGACGCTTGGTGTACTTGACCGACATCGGATTTCTTCCGAGCGCGGATTACGTTCATTACGAAAACGCCGACATGTATGTCTTCGAAGCGAACTACGATGCCGCCTTGTTGTTTTCTTCTGATCGTCCCTATCACTTGAAGCGACGGATCGACTCGGTCAAGGGGCACATGTCCAATCACGACTCCGCTTATCACATGAGCCGTCTTGTCGGAGAGAAAACGAAGTGCGTCGTGCTCGCACATCCTTCCGAAGAATGCAACACGCCCCGACACGCGCTGAAAACGTATGAGGACGTCTTTACGGCTTACGGCTTACGCATCGAGGACTATCGGGTCGTCGTCGCCTTGCAACACGACCCGATCGGACCGATCGACGTATGAGACGAAATCGACAGGCATCTTAAAGACAAATTGTTGAGGGATGTAGTTGTTAAAAACGAGCCGGTATAGTATAATAATCTTGTATGACAACCCGTCGTAATATTTCGAATGGAGGAAACACGATGACGAAAAAGAAAGTCTTT
>SLPE01000110.1 GCA_007132145.1 Candidatus Izemoplasma sp. | reverse complement strand
CTCCCGGCTTTGTCATCTTCATTGCTGTAGTGTGCATTTCATATGCTGCTTCCATGGCCTTTTCTAGCTCTTCAATCTCTCCGGGCTCTTTTATTGAACGCAGCTCAACTACTCCTTTTATTAACTCTGTAGAAACATGCTTGGGTTGTTCATCCACGCGAATGCCAAGCATTTTTTCAAGCATAAGCTTGTTTTCAGCCCTGTATTGTGGCAAGAAGTGCACTGTTCTTTTATCAGACTGTGCTTTTTTGATAAATTCAAACGCATCATTATAAGGAGCAGTATTTTTTACTCCTGCTTTTTCTGCTAATTCGCTGATGCTTGGCTGTGGACCCATCCAGATAATTCCGTCTAATGAAACATCATTTCCGAAAATATAATCTTTGTCATTGTCAATGTCCATTACTCCTATTAAGCCCTGAAGATCAAGGCCAAAAAAGTATAAAAACGAACTATCCTGCCTGAAATGATAAATATTGGCAGGGTAATTCATAGGCACATCAACATTACCCGAGATTAATATTACTCCACTTTTAACAATCTCTTTTAACTTTTTTCTTCTGTTTTGATAAATTGATTTGTCAAACATAATTTTTCTTATTTAATGGTTAATGTATTTTTTAGTTTTTAATAATCTGTTTTGTAATTGGTAATTAACGACCAATAAAATAACGAAATATACTTTTTTAAACCACGGAGACACAGAGAACACAGAGCTTCACAGAGAAACAAAATCCCAATCTATCAAACGCGCAGTGTCCTCTAAAATTTCAACATCCAACTGCCTGTCTTCAGTCAATAGCTAGTAGTTAACTAATTTGCCATTTAACTAATATACTAATTAACCAATCAACTAATCAACCCTTATTTAAACACCTTCCAAATTATTCAAATTCTTGTAAAGATAATAGATATAACATATATTTGTTACAAATGTTTTAAATAATTATATAAGACAAACAAATGTAACTACCTATTCAATTATTTCAGTGTTTTCAATGGTCTTTTTAAAAAAACCTTTTGCAAATAAACAAAAATACAATCAAATTCTAACAAAAAATCCACCTAAATGAAACAGAAAAACTACGGACCCAGAACTCTTCTTGTTTCATCGCTGACAAAAAAATATATAATGGCTGCTGCCGGCATTTTTTTAATGCTTTTTTTGATTATGCATCTTGCAACAAATTTATTGATGCTAATGGGCGATGATGGTAAAGCTTTTGAGAAAGCTGTGAAGTTTCTAACTCAAAACCCGTTAATCAAAATTATGGAATATGTTCTTTTTGGGGCATTTCTCATACATATTTTGATTGGAGTTGTACTTGAATTTTATAACTATCGTGCAAGGCCTGTTAAGTATAAAGAACCATTAAGGTCTGAGGCAAGTCCATTTTCTAAATTTATGATTCATACAGGAATTATTATTTTGATATTCCTGGTGCTTCACTTATGGCATTTTTTCTTTATCAGATTAGGAGTAGTTGCAATCCCTGAATTTGCTGCTCATGAAAAAGATTTTTTTAATATGGCGATTCACACATTTACAAATCCCTTATATTCTGCCATATACCTGATATCATTTGTGTTTTTAGGGTTCCACTTAAAACACGCTTTTCAGTCAGCGTTTCAAACATTTGGCCTTTTTCATAATAAATATAACAGAGTCATTAAGATAGTAGCTACTATATATGCCCTTGCAATTGCAATCGGTTTTTCTATCATCCCTGTTTATTTTTTATTCTTTTTCGAATAGTGGGCCTTTCGTTTAATTGAATGATATTATAGTAAAACTCGAAAAATCACAAAGATATGACCAAATTAAATTCAAAAGTTCCACCCGGGCCCTTGGCTGAAAAGTGGAAAAATTATAAAAGCTCATTAAGGCTCGTAAATCCTGCAAATAAAAAGAAACTTGAAATTATTATGGTAGGAACAGGTCTCGCCGGAGCATCTGCTGCCGCAGCATTAGGTGAGCTTGGCTATAATGTAAAAGTATTTTGTTTTCAGGATTCACCACGAAGAGCACACTCGGTTGCTGCACAAGGAGGCATTAATGCTGCTAAAAACTACAAAAATGATGGTGACAGTACTTATCGCCTTTTTGTTGATATGATTAAAGGTGGTGATTATAGAGCCAGGGAAGCAAATGTATATCGCGCCGCTGAAGTTAGCAATGAGGTTATTGATCATTATACTGCACTTGGCGTCCCATTTGCTCGAGATTTTGGTGGAATGCTTGATACAAGATCGTTTGGAGGTGTGCAGGTCTCAAGAACATTTTATGCTAAAGGGCAAACCGGACAACAATGCCTCTTAGGCTCTTATGCTGCACTTAGCCGTCAAATATCTAAAGGCACGGTAAAAATGTTTCCAAGGCGTGATATGCTTGATGTTGTGCTTGTTGATGGTAAAGCAAGAGGTATTATTACAAGGAATCTGCTTACCGGAGAAATTGAAAAACATTCTGCTCATGCTGTTGTGCTTGCAACAGGAGGTTATGGAACTGTTTTCTACCTGTCTACCTTAGCCCTTGGAAGCAATGCCAGCGCAGCATGGAGTGCATATAAACAAGGTGCGTTATTTGCAAATCCAAGTTTCATTCAAATACATCCCACCAGCATTCCGGTGCTTAATGATTATCAAAGCAAACTCACTCTTATGTCAGAGTCATTGCGAAATGACGGTAGGGTATGGGTTTCAAAAACTCAAAATGATAAAAGGCATCCAAATGACATCCCGGAAGAGGAAAGAGATTACTACCTGGAAAGAAGATACCCTGCTTTTGGGAACCTTGTGCCACGTGATGTCGCTTCACGGGCTGCTAAAGAGCGCTGTGATGCCGGTTATGGAGCAGGTGATACCGGGCTTTCTGTATATCTTGATTTTTCTCAAGCTATCGAAAAGCAAGGCCAAAAAGCTATCGAAAACAAATACGGCAACCTGTTTGAAATGTATGAAAAAATAACAGGCGTAAATCCATACAAGGAGCCTATGAGAATTTACCCTGCCGGACATTATACTATGGGTGGTTTATGGGTAGATTATAACCTGATGACTACAATTCCCGGTTTATTTTCAATCGGTGAATCGAACTTCTCTGACCATGGTGCTAACAGGTTAGGAGCTAGTTCGCTTATGCAATGTGCCGGAGATGGATTCTTTATCTTGCCAGCCACTATTACTGATTATCTTTCTGAAGAAATTAAAACACCTAAAGCTTCTGTTGATTCTGATGAGTTTAAGCAAGCTGAAGATAGAGTGAAAGAAAGAATTGACAAGCTTCTGAGTATAAAAGGAAAAGAAAGGGCCAGCACCTTCCATAAAAAATTAGGTAAGATCTTATGGGATGATTGCGGTATGCTTAGAAATGCTAAGGGGTTGGAAAACTGCCTGAAGCAAGTTGAGAAACTTGAAGAAGAATTTTGGAAAAATCTTGGCATCCCCGGGAAAAATGAAGAGTTGAATCAGGAGCTTGAAAAGGCAATAAGAGTAGCAGATTTTTTCGAAATTGGCAAACTGATGATCTTGGATGCATTAAATCGTAATGAGTCTTGCGGAGCTCACTTTAGGGAAGAGTACCAGACTCCTAATGGTGAGGCTATGAGGAATGATGAGGAATATGCTTATGTTGCTGCCTGGGAGTATAAAGGCAATGACGCTAAGCCCGAACTACATAAAGAACCTCTCAAGTTTGAGTTTGTTGAACTCAAAGCAAGGGATTACAAATAAGATAAATGGATTTGTGTATTTTTAAACTAGAACCATGAACATAAAACTTAAAATATGGCGTCAGAAAGATGCCTCACAAAAAGGAAAGTTTGAGAAATATTCCTTAGAGAACGTTTCTCCGGAAATGTCATTTCTCGAAATGCTTGACTACCTTAATACAAAGCTTATGGAGCAAGATGTTGACCCTGTGTCATTCGATCATGATTGTCGTGAAGGAATATGTGGCTGCTGCGGTATGTATATAAACGGACGACCTCATGGCCCTGTGAGAGGAGCAACTACCTGTGAGCTCAGAATGAGAGACTTTAAAGATGGCGAAACAATTATTGTTGAACCATGGCGCTCAAGAGCATTTCCTGTAATAAAAGATTTAATTGTTGACAGAACTGCTCTTGATGAGGTTATGAAAGCCGGTGGTTTTATATCTGTTGATACGGGATCTGCACAGGATTCAAACTGCCTGCCTGTAGAGAAAAGGATAGGGGATAAGGCTTTTGATGCTGCTGTTTGCGTGGGCTGTGGTGCATGTGTTGCCGCATGTAAAAACTCATCTGCGATGCTCTTTGTTGCTGCTAAAGTTGCACAAATGAACATGTTGCCACAAGGGAAAACCGAAGCTGCTATAAGAGTTGAGAAAATGGTACAGAAAATGG
>SLPE01000085.1 GCA_007132145.1 Candidatus Izemoplasma sp. | reverse complement strand
GGCTCGCGCGTG
Organism: Candidatus Izemoplasma sp.; assembly: GCA_007132145.1. Classification (GTDB taxonomy): domain Bacteria; phylum Bacillota_I; class Bacilli_A; order Izemoplasmatales; family Izemoplasmataceae; genus SLPE01. The sequence goes on along the minus strand of SLPE01000085.1, from coordinate 4,377 downwards.
AGGAACTCGACGCCGATGAAGCCGTCTCCGGGGTTCTCGGGGTGCTCGTCGAGCGTCAGCGACACCGTGCGCTCGTCGCCATCCGGCGTCTCCAGGTCGAGGCTTCCGTTTTTAAAACGGGCGCGACGAAGACGCGCAGCCGCTTCCTTGAGGCGTTCGAGCACGCTTTTCAAGCGAACGTCGCGCATGTCGTCCAAGGCGGTTTCAGCGGACAGTGCTTCGTATGTGAGCCGTTTATGCGAGCGGATGACACTCTCGAAGAGGTCGACATCGACGATGCGGCCCGCTTCATCGATCGTCATCACGCAACTCATCGTCAAGCGGTCCACGCCCTCGTTGAGCGAGCATATCTCTTCACTGAGAACCCCCGGCAACATCGGAATCACACGGTCCGGCAAGTAGATGCTCGTGCCGCGCCGCTTCGCTTCCTCATCGAGTGCGGTTCCGCGCTCGACATAGTGCGAGACGTCGGCGATGTGGACGCCGATGACGAGTCGCCCTTCTTCCGCCGCTTCGGCGCTTAAGGCATCGTCGAAATCCTTGGCGTCTTCGCCGTCGATCGTCAACGTCAAGGTGTCCCGCAAGTCGCGACGTTGCGCAAGGCTGTCGTCTTGTGGCGGATGACATGTTCGCGCTTCTTCAAGCACGGCCTCGGGAAAGGCGGGCTCGATGCCGTGTTCGAGAATCTTGCTCTCGATGTCGAGACCTTTGTCGCCCTTTTTGCCGAGGCGACGGACGACGGTCGCTTCGTGTCTTTTGAACGTGTTGTAGCGGACGATGCGCGCGAGCACCTTGTCGTCTTCATCGAGATGCTTGCGATCATCATCGGCGAGGACGAAATCCTCTTGCAAAGCGCGTTCGTCGGGGACGAGCACGAGCTTTCCGTTCTTTTTGCGCACGGTCGCGACGAACGTTTCACGATGACGTTTCAGGACTTTGACGACTTCGGCTTCGTCGAGCATGTAGCCGCGCCGTCGGGTGATTTTCGCGAGGACGAGATCTTTGTGCAACGCATCCTTGATGCGGCCGCGGGGAATGTAGAGGTCTTTGCCCTCACCGCTTTCGGGAATGAGGAATGCGAATCCCTTGCGTTTCACATCGAGCGTGCCGCGTGCGAACCCGAACGCTTCGATGCATCCGTATCGCCCGGATTCCTTGGTGATGCGGGCCTCTTCTTCAAGCGCGGCGAGCGCTTTTTTGAGTTCGTGCAAAGAAGCGCCCCTTTGCGCATCGAGATGGCGGGCGAGCGTCTTGAAGGTATGGGTCTTGCGCGGAGTCTTACGCAAATGCGACAAGATGCGTTGTTTCATGACCTGCCTCCCGGACGTAAAAAAAGAACACTTTGCAGTGTTCTCAGAAAATCATCGTCAAGAGCGCGAGAACGACGAAGACGATCGATGCCGTAAGCGTCGCCCGGCTCATGATCAGTTCGAAACCGCGCTCTTTCTGATTCGAGAACAGTTCCGACTTCTCACCGGAGAAGGCGCTTTGGATATCGTCTTTCGAACTTTGCACGACGACGAGGGTGATGAGAAACACCGCACTGATGATCAGTAGGATGTCAAACGCTGTCATGGACAAAACCTCCTATAGGGACAAGGCGACATAGACGAGATACCCGAGGATGATGACGATGCTGGGTATCGCGTACCATATTTTGCGTCGCACGGTTTTCCTTTTCAATGCTATCAAGAGTATTATAGAGTTTATGAGACCCAAAATCAAGAGATAAACGACATTTTCCCCGAGTTCGGCGTCGAACGTCAGTTCTTCGAAGATGTTGTCACGTGCGTTGATGATGTCGACGACGCTGATGATCGTCATGTTGAAGATGTTCGAACCGAGGATGTTGCCGAGGGCGACATCGTAGTTTTTGAGTTTGAACAACGTGATGACCGCCGTGAGTTCCGGAAGACTCGTCGCGGCGCCGAGGAAGATCGCACCGGCGAAGGACGCCGTGAGATTCATGCGTACGCTGAGCTCATCGGTCACATAGGTGATGGCGGCGCTGCTGGCGATGACGAAGAGCGACCAGAAGACGAACATGAGCATGATGCGTCTTTTCGTCAAATCCGAGGTGCGCGTCGCATCCTTTTCCTGAGGCAGTTCGTCGTTCATGCTTTTGAGCGTCAAGAAATAGACGAGGATGATGAGCAATGAAATCACGTTGAACGTCAGGCCGATGCGGATGTCGAGCGCGTCATAGCCGAGCGCGGTATTGAATCGCGAAAGGACCCAAGGCGCGAGGAAGATCGCGTACATCATGATGATCAGGCTGTTCGTCTTGACACCGATGCGGGTCTTGTTGAAAAAGAGGTGTTTGATGAAAATCAAGTCGACGACGGCGAGAATCGTCAAATTGAACATGTTCGACCCGAAGACGTTGCCGAAGGCAAGACCCGGTTGATCGAGAAAGACGGTCGAGGTGATCGAGGTGATGAATTCGGGAAGCGATGTCACGACCGCAAGCATCACGCCACCGAGCAACGCGCCGCTGATCTGCGTCTTCTTATCGAGTTCGTTCACATAGTGCGACGCCCGGTTCGTCGACACGATCGTGACGAGCGCGAGCAGCACATAGATGCCGAGCCAAGCAAAGAGTCCCATAGGTCGCCCCGCTTACGTGCCGTTGCACCACCGGAAAGGGAGACGAGGTCTCTTCAGGTGGTGCAACGGCGTTCTAATCAGGATGATACGGTGAAGCCGTGTCGCTACGTGACGCGTCACACTTTATGTTTCAAGTTGTAAAAAACGTCTTTTCCGAGGTATTTCGCGCTCGTTCCCAACACTTCTTCAATCCGCAACAGTTGATTGTATTTCGCGATGCGGTCGGTGCGGGACAGCGAGCCGGTCTTGATTTGGCCGGTGTTTGCGGCGACGGCGATGTCGGCGATCGAGGCGTCTTCCGTTTCCCCGCTGCGGTGGGAGATGACGCAAGTGTAGCCATGCGTCTTCGCAAGTTCGATGGCGGCGAACGTCTCGCTCAAAGTGCCGATCTGGTTGACTTTGATCAAGATGCTGTTGGCGATGCCTTCTTCGATGCCGCGGGCGAGTTTTTCGGTACTCGTCACGAAGAGGTCGTCGCCGACGAGTTGAATTTTGTCGGCGAGTCGGTCCGTAAGGGACTTCCATCCTTCCCAGTCGTTTTCGTCGAGGCCGTCCTCGATGGAAACGATCGGGTACTTTTCGACGAGGCGGGCATAGACATCGACGAGTTCATCGGCGCTGAGCGCCTTGTCGCCTTCGCCACGCAAGACATAGCGTTTCTTCTCCTTGTCGTAGAACTCGCTGGCGGCGACGTCCATGGCGAGAAGGACGTCTTTTCCGGCAATGTAGCCGGCCTTCTCGATCGCTTCGAGAATGACTTCGAGCGCTTCTTCATTGGATCCCAGGTCGGGCGCGAAACCGCCTTCGTCACCGACGGAGGTGTTATAGCCTTTGCGCTTGAGGACCGCTTTGAGGGCGTGGAAGACTTCAGCGCCGACGCGAAGGGATTCCTTGAATGTCTTCTCGCCGACGGGAAGGATCATGAACTCTTGGAAGTCGACGTTGTTGTCGGCGTGGGATCCGCCGTTGATGATGTTCATCATCGGGGTGGGCAGTGTCGTCGCGGAAAATCCGCCCAAGTATTGGTAAAGCGGCAGGCCGGCATAGTCCGCTGCGGCATGTGCGCATGCGAGGCTGACACCGAGGATCGCGTTGGCCCCGAGGTTGCCTTTGTTCTTCGTGCCGTCGAGTTCGATCATCGTCTCGTCGATCATCGCCTGTTCGGTGATGTCGATACCGAGCAAAGCCGGCGCGATGACGTCGTTGACGTTTTTGACGGCTTTGGTCACGCCTTTTCCGAGATAACGTTTCCCATCGCTGTCGCGAAGTTCGACCGCTTCGTGTTCGCCGGTCGAGGCACCGCTTGGAACGATGGCACGGCCGAAGGCGCCGCAGTCGGTCGACACTTCGACTTCGATGGTGGGATTGCCGCGTGAATCGAGAACTTCTCTTGCATGGATATCGTCGATGTATGGCATGTGCATCTCTCCTTATTCGCCTTGTTCAGGCGTCTTTTCATCTTCGTCTTTGATGATGAGTGAAACCCCGCTCATTTCTTGAGGTTTTTCTAAACCGAGATAGTCGAGCATCGTCGGTGCGATGTCGCCGAGGATGCCGTTGCCCCGTAGGCGGATGTCGTGGTCGGTCACGATCATCGGCACGTCGTTGGGCGTGTGCGCTGTCACCGGATTCCCCGTTTCATCGAGCATGTTCTCGGCATTGCCGTGATCTGCGCTGACGAGTGCGACGCCGCCCCTCTCGAGCGTTTTAGCCACGACTTTTCCGACGCAGGCGTCGACGGTTTCGACCGCTTTGACCGCCGCTTCGATG
>SLPE01000049.1 GCA_007132145.1 Candidatus Izemoplasma sp. | reverse complement strand
GGTTCTTGATGCGGATCAACTCGCCGATGAGCGGAATCTGTAAGGCGAACTTCACCATGTTGTAGCGTACCTTCGGGACGTACTTGAACAACATGATGGTCAAGGTCACAATCGAGAAGACGCTTCCTAGGAACAAGAAGATATGCCTTGCGAGGAAATCGCTTATCCATAGGAAGAATTGCGTGATGCCCGGCAATTCAGCGGCACCGAAGGATTCATACAAGGCGCTGATACTCGGAAAGACGAACAGGATCATCCCGGTAGAAATCAAGATGACCGCAATCAGATAGACGATCGGCATCCGGATGGCGCGCTTGATCTCTTCTGTCAACTTGAACTGTTTTTCGTAGTAGTCGGCGATCTCATGGAACATCGGCGCGAGTCTTCGGGACACTTCGCCGACTTCTATCATCCGCACGAGAAACCGCGGAAAATCCTCGGGGTGCGTCGCCATCGCTTTCGACAAGGTATTTCCGCTGAAGACGTGTTGATAGAGATCGAAATAGAGTTTTCGAAGCGGAATCTTGTCTTGTTGCAAGACGAGCAATTCTATGGCGTCGAGCAAAGGGATGCCGGCATCGAGAAGAACGCCGAATTGCCTGAGGAAGAACACCAATTGTCTTGGTTTCAACACCCCGCCGAAAGTGATCTGGCTCAGTTTGGAGTAAAGACTCTTGTACCCTTTCAAATGCTCGATTTGAAGGTTCTTCGCCTCGAGGTACTTGACGCACATATAGCGGTTGACGGCGTGGAGCCGGCCTTTGACGATGTTGCCTTCAAGCGTCTTCGCAATGTATTTGTAGCTTTGGACGGCCATGGTCTATCTTCCCCTAGTCCTGGGCGGCTTTCATGATTTCTTCAAGGGTCGTAATGCCCTCCTTGACGATGTCCAAGGACGATTCCATCAACGTCTTCATGCCTTGTTTCCTGGCGGCTCGTTCCAGTTGTATGACACTGGCGTTTTCCGAGATGAGTTCCCGGAATTCTTCGGTGATCTCCAAAATCTCGAACACGCCGATGCGCCCCGAATAGCCTTTGGAATTGCACGTCGGACATCCTTTCGGCCGGCGCAAGGTCTCCACCTCGATTTTGTATTTGGCGAAGAACTCCTTTTCACTCGCCGTCGCCGGACTTTGCGTCTTGCATTCTTCGCACAGACGCCTGACGAGACGTTGCGAAATGATGCCGCTGAGGGAAGAGGCGATCAAGAACGGTTCGATCTTCATGTCGAGTAGACGCGTCACCGTCTTGACGGCGTCGTTGGTGTGGATCGTACTCAACACGAGGTGACCGGTCAAAGAAGCACGAACGGCGATTTCAGCGGTTTCGACATCACGGATCTCTCCGATCATGACGATGTTGGGGTCTTGTCGCAAAATCGAGCGCAGGGCGTTGGCGAACGTCAAGTTGACAGCGGTGCGGACTTGGACCTGGTTGATGCCTTCCATGCGGATCTCCACCGGGTCTTCGACGGTGATGATGTTCACGGAGGGATCGTTGAGTTCATGGAGGCAGGCATAAAGCGTCGTCGTCTTTCCAGAGCCGGTCGGACCGCTCGCTAAGATGATGCCGTGCGGCTTGGCGACCATTTTGCGGATTTGCGCCTCATCACTCGGACTCAAGCCCAAATACGAGATCTTGTTGATGCTTTTCGACAAATCGAGCAGTCGCATGACGACTTTTTCACCTCGGACCGTCGGCAACGTCGAAATCCGCAAATCGATCGTCGTTCCGCTTATCGTTCTACGGATCCGGCCGTCTTGGGGAATTCTCGTTTCGGTGATGTCCATGTCGGCCATGATTTTGATCCGGCTCGTCATCTGATTCTTGATGCCTACGGGAAATTCCCGAACCGTCTCCAAAGAGCCGTCGACCCGGTACCGAACGACAATCCGGTCGTCCAAAGGATCGATGTGGATGTCGCTCGCCCTTTGGAACAAGGCCGAAGTCAAGAGCTGATTCACCAACTGCACCATCGGTGTGGGATCGAAGGTGACGTCCTGTTCTTCCGTCGATTCCATCGTTTCCAGCTCTTCAAGCGTTCTGGAAAACCCGTAGTACTTCGCGATTTCCGTTTCGATTTCCCTTCGCGTCGCGGATACGGCGACGGGTTTCAATCCCGTGAGCACCCGCAGTTCTTCAACGACGGAGAAATCCAGGGGGTCTGCAGTGGCGAAGCGGAGATGCTTTCCTTCGATTTTCATCGGGATGATGTGATTACGCAAGCAATACTCTTCGTCGACGAGTTCGAAAGCGGCTTCGTCGAAGCCGTATTTCGACAATGAGACCCGTGGCACGCCCGTCGTGGACTCGAGCGCTTTCAAAATCTGACTTTCCGTCGCATAGCCGAGACGAATGAGCGTCTCGCCGATGCGCTCATCGGGCTCTTTTTCCGTCAACGCTTTTTCCATTTGTTCTTCCGTGATGATGTGCTCTTGCAAGAGCACATCACCGACTCGCACAAGAGCCATATCAATCGCCTCCCCCTACGACGGTATTCTGTCGATAGATCCGTTCCTCGGGCAAGTCGAAATCTTGCAGGACGAACACCGTCTCAAGTGTGCCGTCCGGATGATAGATTGTTTTGTAAAACGTCATGATCGCGCCTTGCCGACCTTCTTGCGTCAAAAGTCTATAGATGGTCTTGTCCCCTTCTTCGACAATGACCACCCCGAAGGTGTCCGGACCGATGCTGGAGTCTTCGATGTATGTCGTCTTGAACGGCACTGTATCGGTCACCTGCTCGACTGAAAAGACCGCAGCGAAAGGCAACCCCAGCAAAGTGAACTCGAGCGTCGTCGGCGCCGTCGCTTCAATGCGGACCGTGAAATCCCTGTTGAGCGGGTTGAAAAACGTGAGATCGACTTGACTCACCTGGAGAATCCTGACGTTCTTGCCGGGGGCGGCCCAAGTCGGGGGTTGCAGGAACTGTTGGCGGATGATACCGGAAAAGGGTGTCGGCATGATGACTGCCTGTAGACCGGATGCGACAACGCTCAATTGATCATTCGTAAGTCCCATGTCGTCTAGGGCACCGAGCAAGGAAAACCGCGTTTCCGCCTTGATGTGAATCTCTTCTACGGCGGCCAAGATGGCATCGACATCGGCGGCGGCGACTTGGGAGACGATCGCGCTAGATAGCGTTCTCTTGGCCACATCGTCGTCGAGATAATGATAGAGGTTGTAATTCTTTTGCAAGGACATGTTGCCCATGTCCTCCAAAATCGCGCGCATCAAAGCTTCAAAATCCAACGCATCGACAATGTCGACACCGAAGGATTCCCCCAACCCCGTTTCAAATGAAAACAACGCTTGTTCTGAAACAAAGAACATCGCGGAGTTCTGTCTGCCTTCGACGATAGAATCTAGGGTGGCGTCGATGTCGAAATCGAATGTGTCCAAGGGGACCGGCTTATCGTATAGGCCGTAGCGGATCGTGTAATCGGCCTGATCCCGCCATTCGCTAATACCGAGCAAGAGCGCGATGTCGTACTCATTCGAAGCCATATCGCCTAAAAGAACCGTACCTACGGTTGTCTGTTCCGCTTCTTCATCCGGCCAAAACACGACGGTCATCGTCGAAGCGAAAGCGATAGACAAGAACAAGACGACAAACGCGAGATAAACGTAGCCTCTTCTTTGAATCCATTCTTTCATGCGATCAAACCTTTCGTAGTTCAGTCAAAGGTATCCGAAACGCATCTGATGACAAATCGGTCGATGGTAGGAAGCGAGTCATGTGTTTTTTCGAAAAATAAGCGTTTAGTGTGCCTTTTACACCATTATAACACATTCGGAGGATTCATGGTTTGACAAATTTGTATATAATATGAAATATTTGTATTTATATGATCGCTTTATATTTGATTTATTCGCAAAAATATTGTATAGTACAACTAAGACAACACAAGGAGGTGCACTGATGAATAACCGTGGCATCTCACTTTTGGAAGTTGTTGTCGGGATTTTCTTGATTTCACTCGTGCTGATCACCTCCGCTACGGTACTCATCAATGCGAGGGCTCAAGTGGAAGCGACAAGACAGCGACAAACTGCAATACAGTACGGCAATTACATTCGCGCGGTGATAACGGGGACGACGACTGCGAACGACTTCAGCGACGTTGCTTATCTTGATGAGGACAATTGCCCCGCTCAAGGGTTCTATGAAGGGTTTTGCACATTGATGTTCGCGCCCGATGTTGAAAGCTTTGAGCGTTTGAGCGACCATGTCGAAATTATCCGAACAACGGTCAGAGAAAATCAAGAGGAAGGTTATCTCATTGTTGAGATCGTGATTAGAATAACCTATTATCGAGCCCGTTACGTGGAGTTGGAGGCTGTGCTCGATGACTAGATTGACATCCCACAAAGGGTTGACGCTTCTCGAACTGCTCGCCGGACTTCTCTT
>SLPE01000133.1 GCA_007132145.1 Candidatus Izemoplasma sp. | reverse complement strand
GTCAGGGTCCTTCTCTATAAGTGCACACATATCGCTGGTATCGTGATCACGCTCGAGAAGGTCATAATACTCCTCACTGATCGAGTGAAATTCTTCAATAAAATCTCTTTGTTTGTTCTTTCTGGTATCGGTCATAATGATCATATTAATCCTTAAACAGCTTCAAATATTCTCGCATAACAAATACCCGATTTCGAGAATAACCTGTTACTTCTTTTAGAATACCAAATCTTTGAAATTGTGAGACAAGCGAGTTAGCTGTGTTGTAGGTTACATCAAGATAAGAAGCTACCTCTTTAGCCTGCACAGCTGGTTTTGAAAAAAGGTACAGTAGCAATTTTTGACCTGCCTTAGCTCGACGACCCAACCCCATAATCTTTTGCTCATACTCCGCTCGGAGGCTTATAATTTTCTCAAACCGCTCCCGACTCTTCGTAGCTGTATCAATAATCCCGGACAAGAAAAAACTAACCCATTGATCCATGTCATGTTTTTCTCTTACAATCGTCAACATGTCATAGTAATTCACCTTATTTTTTTCAAAAAAGTCTGACAAATAGAGTGTTGGTTGATTCAATATGCCACGCTCAATTAATTGTAACGTAATGAGTAAACGACCTATTCGTCCATTACCGTCTAAGAAAGGGTGGATTGTCTCAAACTGGTAGTGGCCCATTGCAACTTTTATCAAAGTAGGGATATTGAGAGATCTATTATGCCAAAATTTCTGTAGATCAGAGAGGAGTTCTGGCACTTTATCTTGATGTGGCGGAACAAATGTAGCGCTCTCTATAGTTGCGCCCCCGATCCAATTCTGTGATGTACGTACATAACCCGGTAGCTTATCTTCACCCCGCGTACCTGAAAGCAGTATCTTGTGCGATTCTTTGAGCAATCGTACCGAAACCGGAAGACGTTCTAATTGTTCAATGGAGTAATTCATTGCTCTAATATAGTTCCGAACTTCAGTCCAGTCATCTTTCTTTTCCGGTGAGATCTCTTCTTCGGGTAAGACCGCTTCATCAATCTCTGTTCGAGTTCCTTCAATACGACTAGACTTGACCGCTTCATTCACAACGTGCATCTGAATAAAAAAATTCACATCAGGAACTAATCGTGAATAAGCATTAAGCTCTCCTAGGAGACGGTTTGTCTCCTCTAGTAAAAGAGGAATCCTATCATCTCTCCAGTGATACGGCCTGTTTATTTTTGAGGGAATAAAACTCTGATATTCGTAATCCTTTCCATAACTATGTTTTTGGTATTCTCCGGACCAGTATTCAGATTTTTCGTCTGGTTTTTTCATGCAAATTGAAATATGGATTACTGTATTTCAAGTTTACCCGATATCTTGAGATTGGTCAAACCATATCTCAAACTCCATTTATTTACGATATTCCACAACAACTTTTCACATCCTCTATGAGCTCAGGAAGTTCTTCGACCTTGAAATGGCCACGGTCAGTGAAAGTTCTGAGCTGAGCGTTCGGAAGCTCTTTGTGGTAGAGCTCAGCATGCCCGAATGGTACCACCTCATCGTCCCGGCTATGGTAAACGTAGATCTGTTCTGCCTGCTCCGAAACACGCTCCAAGGAAACATGGAGCCTGAAAGAGCCTAGGGATTCATCCAGATTCTCGTCATGGAACGGTGAAGCTAGGAGGAACAGTGCTTTGATCATTTTTGTGGCCTTGTTTTCTAAGAGATACTTAGCCAGAAAGACCCCACCCAAGGAGTGTCCAATAAGGATAATGTCGTCATCAACCTGCTCCATTATTTTCTCAAACCAGATCCTCCATTCATTGTACTCTGCGTTGGTACCATTCGGCATTCGAGGCTGGAGTATCTCAAAGCCATCTCCTAGATCACTCTGCAAGCTATCCTTCCAGTCTGCCCGAGGCTTGAGTCGCTCGATATCCAGCGGCATCTCTTTTAAGAACTGAATATACTCCTCATGGGTATCGAAGGTAGTACCGCCGTGAATGATGAGAATTTGTTGGGTATTCATACCCCTAGTATTCCAGTTTGGTCAGAATATGTAAAATGTTAATAATTAATTTACTCTCAGAATGGTATAGAAACTGATGAATACAAAAAACCCCTCACATGCATGTGCGCATGTGAGGGGTTGTGTAGTGTCGTTACCGTCTATTCATAGCAGCAATCACCGCCTTGATAGAGGCCAGGGTTATATCTGAGTCAATTCCAGCACCCCAGCAGATTTCTCCACTCAAGAACTCCAGTTTGATATAGGCCATCGCTTCTGCCTCTGACCCCTCCCCGAGCGCATGCTCAGCCTGATCCAGAACTAACAGATCTGCCACCTCCGAGAGTTGGAGAGCATGCACAAATGAATCAATTGGACCATTCCCTTCTCCAGAGAGGGATATTTCCCGACCTTGGAACTCAAGTACTGATGTCGAGTAGCAACCGCCGTTAGAGTGACCAACGGTATCGAAACTTCGAAGCCGGTATGGACCGTCATGGAAGACATACTCATTACAGAACAGTTCCTTCAGGTATGTTGCACCTACTTCCCCTCCATCACGATCGACTATCTTGCCGGCCAGTACACCAAACTCTCGAAGAAGTTCAGAAGGCAGGTGAATCCCATACCCCCCTTCCAGGAGGTAGGCCACCCCACCTTTACCGGACTGACCGTTGACCCGAATGATACCAGTACCGTATGAGCGTCCAATATTCTCAGGGTCAATAGGAAGGTACGGAACATCCCAGACCGTTCGCTCACTCTCTTGCCGCTCCTTCAACCCTTTACGGATGGCGTCCTGGTGTGAGCCGGAAAAGGCTGTAAAGACCAGGTCACCGCTGTAGGGATGCCGAGGTGGCACAAAAAGGCCGGTGCAGCGCTCGTAGACCTTACGAAGTGACTCTATATCGGTGAGGTCAAGCTTTGGGTCTACCCCTTGTGTGAAGAGATTTAAGGCTACAGTCACGACATCGAGATTTCCGGTCCGCTCTCCGTTTCCAAAGAGTGTCCCTTCGACTCGTTCTGCCCCGGCCAGAAGACCAAGTTCAGTAGCTGCTACTCCGGTCCCTCGATCATTATGTGTGTGCACACTGATGATGGCCCGATCCCGCCGAGTCATATGCCGGATAAACCACTCAATCTGGTCGGCATAGACATTTGGCATTGCCACCTCTACCGTATTTGGTAGATTAAGAATCATCGGTTCCTCCTTACTTGGCTGCCAAACATCCATGATCACCTCGCACACTTCCAGCGAGAACTCCACCTCGGTGGCAGAGAAACTCTCCGGTGAATACTGGAACATCACCTCGGTTTCAGGAATCTCTTGGATATACTCCTTTACCCAAGCGGTCCCTTCCCTAGCCACAGCTACACCCCGGATCGATTCATCCGGAAGACTGCCCGTCGCTGAGATGGCGAGGTAGAGTTATACAGATGGATTATTGCTCTCCGAGCTCCGGTGAGCGACTGAACAGTTTTCTGTATCAACTCTCTCCGAGCCGGAGTTAAGACCTGAATGGTCACGTCCTTCGGAATCAGATTACTCTCAATCAGATGCCGAACAAACTCATACTCCGTCTGGGACGCAGCAGGAAAGCCGACTTCTATCTCTGTAAATCCACACTCAACCAGAGCTCGAAACATCTCCGTCTTTCGTCTGATGTCCATCGGCACAGCCAAGGCTTGATTACCGTCGCGGAGATCAACACTGCACCACTGTGGTGCGATCTCGATTGTCTTAGATGGCCACTGACGATCTCTGTGTTCCGGTCCTTGGAACGGAACATACTTACCCTTAGAATCCATCGTCTTCATCACTGACTCCTTTCTGTAAAGAACTACTCCTGTATCTTCTCTGCTACCGAGTGCAACAGAAAAGCCAGCTCTTCGGTGAAGAGCTGGCTTGTATCTATCTTTTTCTTTTAGCTACACACAAGCAAAATCTCCACCGTTGGTGCGGAGGGTGAGCAGCAAAAGGGCTGTGCTATGTGTTTTAATCATGGTTATAATTGTAGAGAAGTGTTATAGGGAAGTCAATACGGGTAAATAAGAAGGTGGGTTGTGTGGCCTAACCAGGAAATTAGCACCCAACACAAACCTCATAGCCAGCGCTGTGCCACTCAATTATTCCACCTGAAAGCTCCACTACATCTAACCGTTCTATCTTCTGCATCATCTTCATGGCAATAGAACTTCTTCTTCCACTCCGGCAGTAAACAGCATACCTCTGATCTCTATCAAGCCTGGAGAGTTGCTCATAGAAATCTGTGTCATAAAAGTTGAGGTTAGACGCCCCAGGTAGATGCCCTTCGCTGTACTCCCCTGGAGTCCGAATATCGAGCAGTACTCGCTCTTCTTTTGTTATCCGCTCTTGATACTCCTCCGCCTTGAGTACAATTGAACTACTACTAAAAAAACCCGAGAG
>SLPE01000106.1 GCA_007132145.1 Candidatus Izemoplasma sp. | reverse complement strand
GAGTAGACCCGCCCGTTCCCCGCGTTAAGGGAAAGAGTGCCGGCCCGGCCGGAAGTAAGGTGGTACCGCGAGACAATCGTCCTTATCGTTTTTGATGAGGACGTTTTTTCATTCATTGAACGGAGGAAGACAGATGAAAAAGGACATATGCGAACTCATGAGGGATCATCCGCACTTGAAGGGGGCGGAAGTGACGATTCAAGGTTGGGTGAGGAACCATCGTGCACAAAAGGCGATGGGGTTCATCGATGTGAGCGACGGAACGGCTTTCGAGACGGTGCAAGTCGTCTATGAAGGCGATAGCGTAGGTGACGACGCCGAAAGCGACATCCGCAGCGGTGCGAGCATCGAGGTGAGCGGAACGCTCGTGGCGACGCCGGACATGAAACAACCGTTCGAAATCAAGGCGCGACGGATCGAGGTGATCGGGTCTTCCGAAGAAGACTATCCGATTCAACCGAAACGGCACAGTCGAGAGTTTTTAAGGACGCACGCCCATTTGAGACCGAGGACGAACCTCTTTGCCGCGGTGTTCCGGATTCGTAGTGTCATGACGTACGCCATTCACCGTTTCTTTCAGGAAAGGGGCTATGTCCATCTAGCGAGTCCCATCGTCACCGCCAGCGACGCCGAAGGCGCCGGGGACATGTTCACGGTGACGACGCTCGATCCGGGTGCCGTTCCGAAAACGGAAGACGGCGATGTGGACTACGGCAAGGATTTTTACGGAAAAGCCGCGAAGTTGACGGTGTCGGGTCAACTCCAGGCGGAAGCTTTCGCACAAGCGTTCAAGAAGGTGTACACCTTCGGTCCTACATTTCGGGCGGAAAAGTCGAATACGACGTCGCACGTCTCCGAACTGTGGATGATGGAACCCGAAGTCGCCTTCGCCGACTTGAACGCCATCGTCGACCTTGCCGAGGAAATGGTGAAAGCCGTGCTCGGAGACGTCATGCGCGAAACGCCGAGCGAACTGGCCTTTCTCGACCGGTTCGTCGAAAAGGGATTGTTGTCGAAACTGCAAAAAACCGTGGAGACGCCCTTTCACAGGTTGACGCATGAAGAAGCGGTCGACAGGCTTCTTGAACGCAAAGAACCCTACACCATCGCGCCGGCGCACGACGCGGACCTTGCGACCGAACACGAAAAAGCATTGACCGAAATACTGGGTGGTCCGGTTTTCGTCACCGATTGGCCGAAAGCGATCAAAGCCTTCTACATGCGTGTCAACGACGACGGAAGGACGGTCGCCGCCGTCGATCTCCTGATGCCGGGTGCCGGCGAGGTCATCGGAGGCAGTCAACGCGAAGAACGACTCGACGTCCTTCTCGAGCGCATGAAGGAGATGGGTGTCGGAGAACGCGAACTCAAATGGTATCTCGACTTGCGTCGTTACGGGACGACTCCGCATGCAGGCTACGGACTCGGCTTTGACAGATTGCTCATGTATGTTTGTGGCATCGCGAACATCCGCGACGTCATTCCCTTTCCCCGCTATTTGCGACATTGTGAATTTTGAATCCACACAAAAAGGCGCGCCGTCTGGCACGCCTTTTTTGTAGGGCGGGAAATACGGGTTACTTCGACTTCTTCTCTTTGTCTTCGAGAACCTTCGTGCCGGCTTTCAACGGATCCTTGAAGGTTTCCGCAATGGATGCGGTCAAGCCGAGAATGCCTTGCATATCGGAAGGAATGATGAGTTTCGTCGCTTGGCCTTCGGCGACTTGCGCCATCGCTTTGTAGGCTTCAAGACGCATGAACGCTTCGTCTGCGCCAGCGGCTTTGATGTACTCGATCCCTTTCGCGGTCGCTTCTTGAACGTTTCGGATGGCTTGCGCCCGTCCTTCGGCTTGAAGGATTTGCGATTGCTTGTCGCCGTCTGCGGCGAGGATTTGCGATTCGCGTTCACCTTCCGCGTTCAAGATGGCGGCGCGTTTGTTACCTTCTGCGATGAGGATGGATTGACGTTTTTCACGTTCGGCACGCATTTGTTTCTCCATCGCTTCGCGGATGTCCTTGGGCGGAATGATGTTCTTGAGTTCGACACGGTTGATCTTGATCCCCCAAGGGTCGGTCGCCTCGTCGAGGATTTGACGCATTCTCTCGTTGATCAAGTCGCGCGATGTGAGAGATTCGTCGAGTTCGAGGTCACCGATGATGTTCCGCAACGTCGTCGCGGTGAGGTTTTCGATCGCCTTCAAGGGGAAGTTGACCCCGTAGGTGAACAGTTTCGGATCGGTGATTTGGAAGAAGACGACGGTGTCGATCTGCATGGTGACGTTGTCCTTGGTGATGACCGGTTGCGGATCGAAGTCGACGACTTGTTCCTTGATAGAGACCCTTTGCTTGATGCGGTCCACGAACGGGAGCAGGAAGTGGATGCCTACATCCCAAGTCGCGATGTAGCGTCCGAGTCTTTCGACGACGAAACGGTTCGCTTGTGTGACGATGGAGAATCGGGTTGCCAGGTACACGAGAAAGACGACGACAATGACGAGAAAGATGATTAAACCTACCATGAAACATACCTCCTAAAGTTTTTTGGGTTCAAAATGGATAGACGACTTCGTCGAGAATGACGCGTGTTTTCGAAAAATGGTCGCGCGGGGTCTTCCGGTCTTGGGTCAAGATGCACATGTAGATGTCGATGAACACACCGAAGCCGAGTGTCAGGACCCAATAGACGTACTTCCAGAAGAACTCCCGTAACAACAGACTCAGGGGATTGATGTTTCCGCTCAGGCGGAGACGCATCAGGCGTCTTCCGAGGGAATGCCCTTTGAAACTCAACATGTAGATGATGTGAAAGGCGGAAAAGGCGATGACGGGGTAGAGGTAGACGCTGAAAAGGATGTAGGCGTCTCCGACGTCGTATTCGTCGGGGTAGTTGAGATGAGAATAGTGTTCGTTGATGCGGGCGCGCTCTTCCGCAATCGCGTCGCGTCTTTCCCGCAACTGCGCCTCGTCCTCATCGAGAATGTCCGATTGGAGGTCGAGGTCTTCAAGCGCGGCCTCGATGCGGGCTTCCTCCGCTTCCCGCCGGTCTTCCGAGAGGTCTTCGTCGTCCAGGGCATCGCGTTTTGCAAGCCATTCGCCGCGTTGTTGTTCGATGTCGTCGAGCCATTCTTTGCGACTTTTCGGCAAAGGAGAACAACGGAAGAATCGACTCCGGGCCTCGTCGTCTTCAGACAAATCCAGCGCCTGATTGACGTAGTATTCTTCATCGACGAGGGGACGCAGTTTTTCGTTCTTCTCGTCTTCGAGGGCCCTGAAGGATTCGAACAAGTCTTCGAAGTCGGGATTTCGCGACACGAAGATCGGACGTGCGACGAAGGAGAAGGTCGCAGAGACGAGTGCCGCGATCACGATGAAATCGGCGATCAACGCCATGACTCGTCGGAAGAGACCTGCATTCATGCTTTCACCACGATCAGTTTTACCCCTTCGATGGCCAGGATTTCCACGCGGTCTTCGACATGGATCGTGTCTTCATCGGCGGTAACGGCGCTCCAGAACTGCCCGTCGATTTTGACTTCACCGCGTTCTCCGGGACGGATTTCCCGGGTGCAAATCGCGATTTTTCCGATGAGACGGTCGGCGTTGGTGCTGACGACTTTCGTTTTCAAGTAGTTTTTCGCCAAGGGACGGACGCTGAGCAAGAGGGCGATCGAGATGATCAGGAACGCAGCGACTTGCCACCATATCGCGAGACCGATGATGGCGAGGACGAAAGAGACGAGCGCGCCGATGCTGAACCAGATGCTCGTCAGATCCATCGTGTTGATTTCGATGAAAGCCGTCACGATGATGACGATGAACCAAGCGATGATGACGATGATGTCCATCAGACTCCCTCCTCGGGGCGGTTGAGATCGATGATCAAGGCTTTGTCTTCCTTACTCCAGAGCGTTTTGAACTTGTAAGCCTGATTGTCGTTGAGATCCAGATCCGCCATGGTTGCGACTTCCTTCATGAATTTCTTGTTGCAGACACGGGCGTAGGTGGGGCGGACGATGATCCTATGACGTTTTTCTTCGGGAATCGCGCCCCGTTCGTATTCTTGTTTGCTGATGGGTTTTACGGCGATGCGTTTCTTGTCGTAATCGATGCCGAGCAAGACGTTGTACGCCTTCTCGAAATGCGAACTGGCGCTCTTGTTGAACGTGATGTTCGACTCGTACAGCGTCGCCAACCCTTCGTTGGGCTTTTTCGAGGCCCAGATGAACGACATGTAAACACCTCCAATGCATTTGATACCCTCATTATACATTGAAGTTCAATAGAGTTCAAGAAAATTCATAAAAATTCAATAGAATTAATTAAAATGCATTGGAGTGCATCGCGCCTACAGGTTTCAGTGTTCCACGTGGAACATCGGTCATTTCCCCAGGCAGAATCGGGAGAACAACGTGTCG
>SLPE01000153.1 GCA_007132145.1 Candidatus Izemoplasma sp. | reverse complement strand
AACAATAATTTTTATTTTTTTTTCTTTTCATTAAGATTTTTTTTGTTCTAAAATTAATTAAGCACAAAAATACAAAAAAATCTGATTTCTAACAACCCTTTTCATGTAAAAAAAATAAATTTTTAGTTTTTGTGTTAAACAATTTTAAAGAATTTTAAAGAATTTTAAAGAATTTTATCCTCTTTTATTAACCTTTTTTTATAAAACATTAGTTTTTAGATGTTTAACTATTGAAAAAACTCTCTTAATACCAAAAAAATCTTCCCACTTTTAGTAAAAAAATAACACACTCATAATAAATGTGTTATTTTTTCTCACAATGAACTAAAAACTAAAAAACAATGAAAAAACAAAACTAATTAGCATTTGATGCAAAGTTCGTGATATATTTTTTACCAGAACAGAGATTTACTATATCCGTTTTTTTGATTATTTCTTCAATCATATCGGATATGTTGATGACCTCATATAATATATCGGTTGAATTTTTTGAATCTGGATTAAAACCGTCAACATAAAAAACTCTTTCGACAATTGGATTTTCATTTATATACAATCCAATTTTAAATTCAACACCTTTTATTGTGCGTTCCCCGATTTCAATTACATTAAATTTAGGTTCATATTTTTCATATGTATAAGGTGGTTCTGAATATTCCCCTAAATCATATGATTTGCCTTCACCCACATCTAATACGGTGCTGTAATCCTTTCTTGATAACGCAACCTGTAGTCCACTAATTATTTTGGGTAGAACATCCCTTATGTCTACGGAATATCTTGTGTAGGGACTGTATAAATCCGCATCAAAAATCTTTTCGCAAAAAAGATTACCCTCTTGCATGAGGGAAAATTTAAATGTATTGCTCGTTTCTTTATCTGTCATTTTTATGTGATTTTAATTATAACAAAAATAGTGATAATTTTTTTAAAAGAAAAGGGTTTTTATTGTTTTAACTATCTTTTTTTTCATATTCTTTTAAAATCTGTTTTTCATTCATAATAACCGAATAAAATGGTTGAACATAATTCACAAATGTGCTTTTATAAATCGTTAGAAATTCATCTTCCATCATCATCTTATAAAGATTTTCACTACTTCGACCTTCAGGCGATAACGGCATATCTAATTGTTCCAATTCCTCAACAGCTTCATCATTTAAAAACGGTTCTTCAAGATTCACCAGTCTATGATTTTTCTTTAATCTATCAATATTATTCAATAAATTCACAAAAACCTTTAATGGTTTTTGTTTATTTGCAACCCTATCTTTATTTATCTTATCAGCTTGTTTACATATTTCCCTAACTGTAATATTCTTAAATTGAATATCTGGAAAATGTTTTATTAATGTTGTTTCCTTTATTCCCTGAATTCCTTTTATATTATCAGATACATCACCACAAATAACTTTCATTAACAATGCATTTGAATAATGATAATTAAAGGAGAAGAAAAAATTCCTTTTTGTAATAGGGGTGTTAATGTTTGCAAATAAAATTGTTATATTATGATTCAAAAGTTGTGAAAAATCTCTATCATTTGT
Organism: Candidatus Izemoplasma sp.; assembly: GCA_007132145.1. Taxonomy (GTDB): domain Bacteria; phylum Bacillota_I; class Bacilli_A; order Izemoplasmatales; family Izemoplasmataceae; genus SLPE01. The sequence goes on along the minus strand of SLPE01000153.1, from coordinate 2,884 downwards.
ATATATGAAAATTTCTTCTTTATTATTGTAACGCATACAATATGATGCAATTAAGTCATCTGCCTCAATATCGTCAACTTCTATCTGTCTTAAAAATAATTCTTCAGCATATGATTGAATACGTTTTTTTTGTTTTAAGTGTGATACTGTCTTTTCTTCTTCTCTCTTTATTTCCGCTTCAGTCATTTCAATCTTATCGTACCATTTTTTACTCTTACGATTTGCTTTATATTCTAAATCGATATTGTGTCTATACACACCGCTATTTTCACCATCCCAAAAAAGAACAACTTTATTGATTTTATGATCATTAATTAATTTTCTAATCATAATAAAAAAACCATACACACCCCCAATGTGTCCAAACTTAGGGGTGTGTACGTCTTTTGCTCCATTTATTGACCTCTTCAAGAGATAAGGTGAATCAACAAGTAATGTTCTTATTTTCATTATAATTCCATTTCAAAACCTTCGTTTTCTTTAATAACTTCGTAGGTATCCTCAATTTCATCTACTGTCACATCCATACCCAATGCATTACGGAAATACAATAAATTATCTTTCTTATAGGTATCAACTTCTTCAGGTAATATAAAACCATGTGGTGTTGAAATAATTTTTCCTTCAAATGAAATACCACCAAGATCACCATCGATTTGATTCTTCGCAACACTAACATTTGTTTCAATACCGTATGCCACCTTACGATTTTTACTCTGTGCACTCACTTTTGTTGCACCATGTGCTGCGATACCACCAAAATGATAAATTAATCGTGAACCATAATAAAATGTTTCACCACCTTTATGTTTTACAACACCTGCACCCATATTATCAATCCATATTTTTTGAACACCAATCATTGTATTTGTGTATTCCTTACTTTCCTTTCTACTATTGGGTATTGTGTTATTCAATAAATATTTAAAAGATTTTTCAAACGCACCTGCATTCCACATATTGTTATCAGATGTGTTCTTTTCCATTGCGTTAATGGAACGAATACAATCCAATGTACCAAGAGAATCAATTGCAAACAACAAATCATATGGTAAGTTACCTGATTCTTGTTCCTTTAGAAGAAATTGTATCGCTGCTGCCTTATCTTCAATCGATGCTTCATTTCTGTTTTTATCTTGCTTTCTACCAAATTCTTCCAACAAAAACTCATTATCAACTAAAATGTGATCAGCATTCCAATCAAATCCCATCTTTTCCAAACGCTTCGTTCCTAAGTTGTTTTCTGTATCAATAATCACAGGCAATATACCCATTTTTTGTGCTGAAACAATTCCTTCACAAATAGCTGTTGATTTACCTGTATTAGTAAAACCTCTTGCTAATGAGACATAACCCATTGGAAATCCTGGCAAACCTGTTGCGGTTTGTAACGATTTTGAGCACTCAATCCATCTTAATGGTTTATCGGGTACGTCTTGTCCACCAATTTTCTTTTTAAAATCTTGAAGTGAAAAACTTTTTTTACTGGTAGGTTTTCTTACCCTATCATTAACAGGCACTTCATTAGTTTCTTTCTTTTTCGCCATATCAAATTTAAATTAAATGTTTAAAAAAGGGGGAATATTCCCCCTTTATAGTTATTTTCCAATCATCTACTAAAATGGTAAGTCATCATAATCATCACCATCGGATTCATCATCATCGTATGATGTATTTGGTGTATCATCAGACTGTGAACTAACGTTTGTTTGAGTAGTTTCTGCAGTTTCAACAGGTTTTTCTTCCTGAGTTGGTGCAGTTTCTGATGTTTCATTTGAAGTTTCCTCTGCAGGTGCAGTTGGTTGAGATGTGTTAACTTCAGGTACTTTACCAAGGTTAACACCACCACCACCTACATTATCCAAATCAGATGCCTGTTCGAAGTTTTCATCAGCATCAGCATCCAAATTACGTGAACGATCATTCGCCATTTTTTCCAATTCAGGATTATTGGGGAATACCCATTTTTTGTTATTTGGATCACTATCATCCCAATAAGGGTCATCACCTTTAAGTGCCATTTGAAGATATTCGTATGGTGTAGTATTTGGTGCTTTCTTAGGTTTGAAAACATCTCTCCATGTGATTTCATCTTCAACCCATTGTTTGATAATTGTTGGGTCTTCATGTAATTTCGATGGACCTTTAAAGGAAATTGTATTAACCGCTTTATAGGTTCTTCCATTGAAATCTGAATCTACCATTGTGATGTTTAAATCAGTACCCCTTTGAACATCATAAAATGATACTTTGAAATTATCAATATAATCCTGCAAAATTGGAGTTAATTTATCGTAAACACCTTGGTTTCTGTAATTGTCCTTAAATCTCCAAAACTTAACACCATCTTTTTGAGCACCTTTGTCGATACCACGTATAATATAAAACTTACGTGCTTCCCACTTTTTAGCGTCCATGAAAATTTTCTTATTATTATCGAAGATTTTCTGTCCCTCTTCATCCAATTCGTCTCTTTTCTTTCCTCTAATTGAATTGTTTTGTGTTGCAAGAATTCTTCTTGATTTCTCACACAAAGGACATGGTGATGGAATCATTAGGGGTTTTCCGTTTTGGTCCAATACTTGTTCCCCGTTTTCATCCAATTTAGGTACTTTGGGATCGTTGTGTGCAGGACAATATATCTTAGTCCCATGTCTTTTTCTTCCCCCAGGCATGTTTACAGACACTTCATGAAAAAATGCCGTATCTGAGAATGTTTTCGCATTCTTGTTAGGTAACATTCTAAACGTTTCTTTTACGTTTCTCGGTGTGAAATACTTTTTCAAAATATCCCCACCTGCTTTTCTTTTAGTTCCACCTCTCTCGCTTTGTTTCTTTTGATAACCTTCGAGACCCTTTTTAAGCATCTCTAATTCTTCTTGTT
>SLPE01000124.1 GCA_007132145.1 Candidatus Izemoplasma sp. | reverse complement strand
CCGAACAAGCCTTCTTGCGCCCCGGACTGAAGCATCTTCCGGCCTTGACGGACTTCTTCCTTGACGATGCCAAGACCTCGGAAATCGCGGTTTTTCAAAGCGCCGCGATGACCCATGCCTTGCAAGGTCATTCGATCACTGAAGCCGAACAAGCGAACCTGCTCAAGGAATTCGGTGCCGATGCGACACCTGTCGAAATCAATATCTATGCACGTGATTTCGAATCGAAGAAAGAGGTCAAGCTGTATTTGGACGCCTACAACGAAGGGCGACCGCGAGACACACAAATCCTCTATGACGATCTCGCCGAAGTCATCACGGATACCATCGGAACGGTAATCGGCGCAACGACAGCCGTTCTTGTCGCGTTTTCCGCGATATCACTCGTCGTTTCTTCAATCATGATCGGCATCATCACCTACATCAGCGTTTTGGAACGAACACGCGAAATCGGCATTTTGCGAAGTCTCGGCGCGCGCAAGAAAGACATCGCGCGCGTGTTCAACGCCGAAACCGTCATCGTCGGTTTCACGGCCGGCCTGTTCGGTGTCCTATTGGCCTATGCGATGACGTTCCCGATCGATCTCATCGTCAAGAACTACGTCGATGGAATCGAGAGAATCAGTCGCATGCATGTCTTCATGGCCGTCGCACTCGTCTTCATCAGTGTGCTCTTGACGCTTTGCGCCGGCATCATCCCCGCATTCATCGCGGCGAAGAAGAACCCGGTCGAAGCGCTTAAGGCCTAGGAGGCGCAAGATGAAAGAATATTCGATTACCGACATCCGGACGATGATGCGTGAGGGACGGTTGAATACGACGACGCTCGTTCGATCGTATCTTGAAAACATCGCTTGTAAGGATGTGCATTTGAACAGTATCGCCGATCTCTCGATGACGGCGCTTGCCGATGCTAGAAGACTCGATCAGGAATACAATGAAAACGGGCCTCGGAGTCCGCTTCACGGCGTGCCGGTTTTAATCAAGGACAACATCTTTACCGCCGATGGGTTGAGAACCAGTGCGAACGCACAAGTCTTGAAAGCGTATCGAGCGCCTTACGACGCGACGGTCGTCAAGAGACTGCGAGACGCCGGATGCGTTATACTCGGAAAAGCGAACTGCTCGGAGTTTGCCTACTTCATGTCGAAATACCCGCACATGCCCAGCGGTTTCGGGAGTCTGCACGGCCAAGTCGTTCATCCGTACAACCCGCGGCTCGATCCATTGGGCTCGAGTACGGGTTCCGCCGTCGCTGTGGCGGCGAACTTGGCGACCGTCTCGATCGGAACGGAAACGAACGGTTCCTTGATGTCCCCGGCATGGGCCAACAGCATCGTGTCGATCAAGCCGACGCTCGGCAGTGTTTCACGGCATGGGATCATTCCGGTTTCATCGATGCAGGACATGGCCGGTCCGATGAGTCGGACCGTTGAAGATTCGGCGCTCGTGCTCGATGCCATCAAGGGGCTTGACGACGCCGACCCCTCGACGGTTCACGCCGACCATGAAACCGAATCCTATGCGGATGCGTGCCATGTTTCACCGAAAGGTTTGAAGGTCGCCGTGGTGACGTTTGAAAACCGCTCACACAGCGATGAAGAGAAACGTGCCCTTCGCGAAGCCGCCATGGTGCTCGAACAAGGCGGCGTGACTTGCGAAACGGCCACATTGAAAGACGAACTCGGATCGAACTACACCACCTTGATCCACGAGTTCAAGCGTGACTTCAACACATTTTTGGGAGACCGCAAAAACCGTTTTCCCGTCGAGACGCTTTTGGACATCATCCGATTCAACCGTCGAAAACCGTCGTTGCGTATGCCCTATGGTCAATGTACCTTCCATGCCGCACAAGCGACGAGCGGAACTCTCAAGGAACCGGCTTATTTACAAGCCCGCTCAGCGCTTGATTCGTGCATTGAACGCTTTCTCGATTGGATGGAGAAAGCGAGCTACGACGCGATGGTGACGACATCATGGAGCAGTCATGCGCCGATCGGCGGTCTGCCCTCGATCATCGTCCCTGCAAAAGCGTTGCGCGAAGGGCTCCCCGTGAGCGTCATGTTCATCGGGAATAAGTGGACGGAGAAGAAGCTCTTCCGTCTTGCCGCACATTACGAGAGAAAAACCGGACACAGGATACCACCAATAATAGGAGAGTGTTGACATGGCAAAGAACAGACCTACGAAAGAGATGTTCGGACAGGTGATGCGAAAACCCATTCCCTTCCGGAAAGACACGACGACCGGCATCGAGTCGCTCGATGAAGCGATCGATTGGCTCGCTGAAGACCGCACGGCCTTGCTCGATATCGCCGTTGCGAAAGAGGCCGTCCCTTTACTGATGGCCGCGACGCGGATCGGAGCCCATGTGACCGCATGTCATGAAGATCAAGGATTCACAGCGGCGATCAAGCAGAGTTTCTTGATTCACCGTATCCGGAACCACACGCTCATCAACAAGAACATCCGTGCCTTGCCAGGCCGGTTCAAGCGGTCGTTCGACGCATTGTTGGCGCTCGACTTGTCCACCCAAAACATGGTGGAAAAGGCGCTGGAGCTCGTCGGGTCGGCGCTCGATGATGAAGGGAAAGCCTTGATTTCTGGGAAGAAGGACGTCTTTTCCGAGACGATGGTCGAATCCTTGGGGGATCAAGCGCTAACGGGTACCTACGAATCCGCCGGGGAGACCTACGTGTTCGTCGCGTTCACCAAGAAAGCCGGGGAAAATGCCGTATGAATGAAAAGAAACGCGGACTTTTGTTGATCGGATCGATCTACGCCATCGCGATTGCGCTCGGTGTGATGCTCGTCGTCCTTTTGCCGCTTGAGAGTCTGATACTCAGAGTGGCGATCGCCGATGTCGTTGCTACGGCGTTCGTTTTCGCCATGAGCACGCTTTTGAAAAACTCATCGATTTACGACCCCTATTGGAGCGTCGCGCCGATGGTCATGGTCCTGGCCTTCGTCCGGACGTTCGATTTGAAGACGGTTTTGCTACTGAGTGCGATTTTCATATGGGGTATCCGCTTGACGCTCAATTGGGTATACACTTTCAGAAGCATGGAAAGACAAGATTGGCGTTACGACCATTTCAAGAACATCAGCGGCAAGGCTTGGCCGCTCGTGAACTTTTTCGGCATCCACCTCATGCCGACGGTCGTCGTTTTCCTCGCAATGCTTCCCGCCTTCTTGATGTTGCAATCGGACGCGAATGCGACCGGCATCATCTACCTAGGTCTTTTGATGTGTCTGGCCGCAACGTTCATTCAGACCGTTTCCGACATGCAGATGCACCGATTCAAAGCCGAAGGCGGCAGTGGAGTGCTCGCGAGCGGCTTGTGGCGTTATTCACGCCACCCCAACTACTTCGGAGAAATCTTGATGTGGTTCGGCATCTATGTGATGATGCTCAGCGTCACCGCGCAGTTTTGGGCGGGCATCGGCGCGCTCGTCAATCTCGCGATGTTCGTCTTCATCAGCATTCCACTCATGGAAAATCGACAAAAAGGGAAGCACGACGCCTACGCAGACTACTGCAACGTCACTTCCCCCTTGTTGTTTTGGCCTCCGAAAGACGACCTCGTCGAAAACAGAAAAGAAGCGTGAATCTTCGGATTCGCGCTTTTTTCAACGGATGATTTTCAGCAGCTCGCGGATGTAGACCTTTCGGAAATGTTCGTTTTTCAAGGAATGCATGTGTTTATCACGACTTGCGCTTTCGACGACCTGCATGAAAATCGGTAGTGAAAGACTCGAAAACAACAACGTGTATTTCGCCGCAACAACGGTTTCATCCTCTTCCCCGATTGCAGCGGCGATTTTTCCGAAGACGAGTTGCGTGAAAGGGTTCGTCTCGAAAAATGTCTTGATGAAGATGTTCGATGCTTGTTCATCGGCATCCCGATGCCAAAAAATATGATTGACGATGCCGACGTTCTCGAGCGCGAAACCGTAGATGACGTTGATGATACGCGACATCGTCGTTTCAATGTCGTTTCCGGGTGGCAGCGCGTCGATTTCGTCGAGAATCGTCTTCTTGAGATGGTCGAGCGTCTCTTTCACGACATGTTCGATCAGTTTGTCCTTCGTTCCGAAATGATAATTGACCGCGGCGATGTTGGAAAACGAAGCTCGTGTGATTTCTTGGATCGTCACGTGTCCGTTCCTCCGCATCAAGGTCTTCGTCGTTTCGATGAGATGGCGCTTCATATCGTCTTCTTTGCGCATATCGGCCCTCGTTGAGCGGTGCGTCTTTCCGTCCGCTGATCGTCATGCCCGCTCACACCGATAGTATAGCACTTGAAACACGCTTTTTAAACATTCATTTGAATCGGGTGTTGTTGAGTTCGGTTCGCCGAAAAGCGTGCATCTTGAAAAAAGAATCCTTCGAACGCGTTTGCAAGCGTGTCCGCTTGTCGATGCGTCCTAAGGATTCCTATGCGTGACATTTCATGT
>SLPE01000032.1 GCA_007132145.1 Candidatus Izemoplasma sp. | reverse complement strand
GTTTTGATATTGTCGGCGTCAAGTTCGGCGAGGACGTTTCGGGTGGTTGTGATTTGTTCGAAATAGTAGGGGTTGGAGAAATCAATCACGTGAAGCAGTAAATCCGCTTCTTTGATTTCTTCCAATGTCGATTTAAAAGAATCGACAAGGTCGTGAGGAAGGTTTGAGATGAAGCCGATGGTGTCGGTGAGGACGAACGGTTTGCGGTTGGGCAGTTCAATTCGACGACTCGTGGTTTCAAGGGTGGCGAAAAGCTGATCTTTGACGTGCACGTCGGTGCCATTGTCGTTTTTTGAGTGGGCGAGCAAGGTGTTCATTAGGGTGCTTTTACCGGCGTTGGTGTAGCCGACGACGGCGACGGTCTTGATCAAGGATTTCTTCCGGTGTTTGCGGTTCGATTGCCGGACCTTGACGATATGGTCGAGTTGTTTCTTGAGTTGGACGATGTCGTTTTCGATCTTCCTCCGGTCGAGTTCGATCTTTTTCTCTCCGGGACCGCGGGAACCGATGCCGCCTTGTTGGCGTCCGAAAGAGATGTCGAGGGAAGCAAGGCGGGGGAGGATGTATTTGAGTTGCGCGACTTCGACTTGGAGCATCGCTTCCTTGGTGCGGGCGCGTTTGGCGAAAATGTCGAGAATCAGGAGGGTGCGGTCGATGACGGGGATGTCGAGGGCATCTTCGAGATTGCGGATCTGGCTGCCGGTGAGTTCTTCGTTGAAAATGGCGAGATCCGCGGGATGGTCTTGAAGATGGGTCTTGATCTCGTCGAGTTTGCCGCTACCGATCTTGGTTTGTGAATTGGCGAGTTTCCCTTCTTGTGTGAAGATGGCTGCGGTTTCGATGTCGAGCGTTTCGGCGAGGGTTCTCAGTTCGTCCATGTAGACGGGAAGTTTGTTCTTGGGGTAGTAATCGACGCCGACGAGTATCGCTTTTTTCATGCACTCACCTCTTTGATAGGATGGGGGGCGTTTCCATTATAGCACGCTTCAGAGCCTTTGACCAACCGATAAAAAAAGCGCATTTCGCGCTTTAGAGACCACATTTGAGTTGTGCGTTGCAGTTGGTGCATGTGTGGCAACCACCGAGGTTTTCGACCGTGCCTTCCAGACAGACGGGGCAGATGTCTCCGACTTCGACGCCGATGTTCCGGTCCTGGCGGTCGCTGCGCAAGCCGGAGGTCTTCGAGGTTTTAGGGGGGAGTTTGGAGTCTTCGACTTCGACGCCGAGTTCTTCGATGCCGACTTGTGTAGGTTTGAGGGGTTTTTCCTTGTCGTCTTTCGTGAGCGTGAGCACTTGTGAATCGCGGGAGCCGTCGACATAGACGGTGCCGCCCTTCGCACCACCGTGATAGAGGCGTTTGTAGACGTCTTCGACTTCTTCGACGCTGTAGCCTTTGGGGGCGTTGACCGTTTTTGAAATCGAGGAATCGACCCATTTCTGGATTGTGCATTGGACGTCGACGTGCGCCTCGGGAGGGAGGTCCATCGCGCTGACGAAGATGTCCGGAAGGGTGTCCTTGGTGAATCCGGGATATTGCTTCAAATAGGCGTCGACGATGGGGGCGTTGACTTCGATGTGGCGGCCGAGACGGCCGCTGCGGAAGTAACTGAAGGCGAAATACGGTTCAAGTCCCGTCGAAACGCCGACCATGGTACCGGTAGAACCGGTCGGGGCGATGGTGAGAAGGTGGGAGTTGCGGATACCGTGTTTGAGGACGCCTTCACGGATGGAAGGGTGCATGCGTCGCATGTAGCCGCTTTCGATGAAGCGTTCCCGGTTCTCTTGCGTCTTCATGAAAGGGAAGGGACCTTTCTCTTTGGCGAGCGCGATGCTCGTTTCATAGGCTTTGTCGGCGATGAAGGCGAACAGTCTGTCGATGAGGGCGATGCCGTCTTTGGCGCCGTAGGTGCGGTTGCACCAGATCAACAAGTCGTGAAGTCCCATCACGCCGAGACCGATGCGTCTTTCGCCGAGGGCCTGCGTCTTGTTTTCCTCGAGGAAGTAATGGGTCTTGTCGATGACGTTGTCCTGCAAACGGACGGCGGTCGTGATCGTCGCTTCCAGTTTGTCCCAGTCGACGTCCTTTTTGTCGAAATCGACCATGTTCGCGAGATTCAAGGCGCCGAGATTGCATACGGAATACGGGGCGAGGGGTTGTTCGCCGCAAGGGTTGGTGCAGACGACTTTCTGGTTATAGCCGACGGCGTTGGTCGCTTCGTTGGCGTTGTCGATGAAGAAGATGCCGGGTTCCGCGGAATAGGTGGCGCAAATGACGATCAAGTTCCAGAGATCCCGCGCCCGCATGGTGCGGTGGACGCGGACGGCATGACCGAGGCGTTCCCATTCACGGACGTCGTTGACGTCGGTCCATCGTTCGTCGTAGATCCTTTTCTGTTCGTCGTCGTAGTTGTCGATGTCGGGGAATCGCAAGGCGTGTTCGTCGTCGTTTTCGACGGCGGTCATGAAGTCTTTCGTGATCGCGACGGAAATGTTCGCGCCGGTGAGGAAATCGGGGTTGTTGACTTCGTAGTGTCCGCCCTTGTTCAAACGTTCGAAGGCGGTGTCGACGATGCGTTTGGAAAAGAGGTCGGGGGCTTCCTTCGCCTGCTCGAGGATGTACTCGTTGATCGTCGTCTCCGAGTCGCTCAAGGGAATGAACTTCAGTTTGTTCTTGGCGGCGCGGATGATGGCGGGGTCCTTGATCGTCTCGATGAGGAAGAGGAGGATCTTGGGATTTTGCATTTTCGAGATGATGAACTCGATGATGTCGGGATGCCAATCGGCGAGCATGATCATCTGCGCGCCGCGGCGGGAGCCGCCCTGTTCGACGAGATGGGTGAGTTCGGAGAGGTCGTGGAGCCAACTGACGGCGCCGCTCGATTTTCCGCTGACGCCACGGGCGAGGCTGTTTTTCGGACGGAGTGTCGAGCCGTTCGTACCGACGCCGCCGCCGCGGCTCATGATTTCCATGACTTGTTTGCGGTGGTCGCTGATGCCGCCGCGCGAATCATGGACGCAAGGCATGACGAAACAGTTGAAATAGGTCACTTGCGTGTTCGAACCGGCGCCGAAGAGGACGCGACCCGCAGGGACGAAATTGAGGCTTGAGACTTCTTGGTAGAAAGCGTCTTCGACGGTTTTGCTTTCGTCTTCGGCTAGATGTGCGGCGAGTCTTCTGGCGATCTGTTCGAAGAAGAGTTCGAGCGGTTTGTCGAGTTGCCGTTTCAAACGGCGGATGCGTCCTTTCGCATCCGCGTCTTCACTGACGGGGAGAAATTCGTTTTCAAGCGCAATCGTCACGGCATCGCCGTCGATGGCTTCGACGACGCCGATGCCGCGTGCAGGGAACTTCGGGTCTTCCCTCACGATGGCGAGAACGAGATCGCCGACGCTGAGCGTCCGTAAAGACAAGTCCTTTTGGGCGTAGCGATCGAGCATCACTAAACGGCTGACACCGCTGAAACACCGTGTCATCCCTTCGGTGATGCAAAAGAGATGCGGGTAGTGCTCGCGGATGTCGCGATTGAGTTTTTCTATCAATGCGGGGCTGTAGTTCGACACACCAAATCACCGTCCGAGACGTTCGGAATATGTTCATTATATCAAACTCGACGGGCAATTTAAGGCTTGACATTTTCTACCGCTTGTGAAACGGCTTGATATCTTCACTTACGACGATGATTTTTTTGTCGGGTAGCGCACAATATCGGATAGGGTTTGTGATATAATGCAGTTGAAGTCTTTCATACCGGCAAAAGGAGGGAATACGCGATGGATTTCGTCGAAGGCATGCTTTTGCATGTTCATGTCCTGGCGGTCGTGGCGATGTTGTTGAAGCCGAAGACGGCACCTGTGGTCTACCGGTTTTTTAAGATGCTCGTCGTCGCGCTCATCGTCTGGACGGCCGTTGTCGCCTTGAATGACGGACAATGGACGGCGTTGCGCGTCGCACTCTTCGTGCCGGCGTTGATCGTCGCGCTTGTCTTCTTGCACGATGAGATGCGTTATCTACTCCGGCATGTCGGTGTCCGTTTCGGGCTGCTCACCACGAACACCCTCGCCGAAGACGTCAAGGAAGCGGTGCTCGAAGCCGTCGAATCCTTGGCACAAACCCATACCGGCGCAATCATCGCCTTCGAGAGGGGCGATCGCCTGGAGATGTATCTCAAGACCGCCTACTTGCTCGATGCCGCGGTCACGGAGGAACTGCTCAAGACGGTGTTCATCCCGAAAGGTCCGTTGCACGACGGCGGTGTGGTGATCAAGGGGAACCGCATCGTCGCCGCGGGCGCGTATTTTCCTTCTTCGGAACGCGACGACATTCCCAAACACCTAGGGTCCAGACATCGGGCGGCCATCGGTTTGAGCGATGCCACCGATGCGTTGACGCTCATGGTGAGTGAAGAGGACGGTCGGGTGAGTGTCGCGATCAACGGGTATTTCGATGAAGACATCAGCCGGGAGTCGCTTGCGCTCTACATCGAAAAGTACTTGCAGAATTGAAGCCGGGAGGCTTCTTTTCAAAGTGTCCGCAAGACCGTCCTGTGGTATAATGGTAAGGGAAACGAGGTGACCGCATGAAGCACTATGACGTCATGGTCGTCGGGCGCGGATTGGCCGCATTGTGCGGTGCCGCGTATTTGACGTTGCACGGCGAGCGGGTCGCCTTGTGTACGAACGGCGGGGGTAAGGAAACGTTGTTCATGCATCGCGGACTAGCGGTGGACGATGCGGCGTTTTCAGGGCCCTTGGTCGCACCGTATTTCGATGTCTTGGGATGGCCTGAGACGCGTGTATCGCCGCCAGGGGCGACGATGGTGAAAGCGGACGGGCATGCGGTCAAAAGACCGCGTGACGCGATCGGGTTCAAACGGTATCTGGTTCGCCATCATCCCAAGGAAAAGGACGCGATCCATGCCTTTTTCAAGAAACTCTCAAGCCATGCGCAATCCTATGTGGAAAACGCTGCGCGCCGGCTTCGTGGTGAACGACACGTTCACGACACGCTCCAAGCGGAATGGAAAGGGACATCGCTTGAAGCCGTCTTGGACAAGGCGTTCAAGACGGATGCGATCAAGGAGGCTTTTCTTGAAGAGCCCGGGTCTTTGAACACGTCTGCCGACAACATCGACGCGGCCCGCTTCTTCATCGATTGGCTCGCGAGGACACCGATGTCGTCCAAGCGGACGGAAGAGGGAGGTCAAGTTCTCGCTGCGCTGAAACATGTCGCGACGAAGATCGACATCTTCGAGGGGCACATTCGAGACTTCTTGATGGAAGGTGACGTGGTGAAACGCGTCACGACGGAAGATGAAACGTTGTCCGCCGATGCGGTCTTGATTGAAGATGTGGAAGGGACACGACTGAAAAACAAGGGGATTTCAACGGGCATCGACGAAGAAACCTACGCACAGGAGCGGTTGTATACGGCGCGCGTCACCTTCGATGAAGACGGATGCGCGTGTCTTCCCGACACGGACGACGTCTTGTTCGGCGAACGCGAGGATCAAGAGGCGCTCAGACGTGTCTATCGCCTGTCTATGGCATCCGATGATGTGACGCGGATGGTCGTTTTTCATGGTCGTGAAGACGACGAAGCATCCTCGGGGAAACGGTCTTTGAGGCGCCTCGACGGCAGCGACGGACACGTGGTGGCGTTCGAAATCGTCGATAGCGCTGTCGTCTACGGCGGTGCTTTCACGGACCTCTCGACGACCACACATGCGATACATACGGAAAGCGGAAACGCGATGCGTAACGTACGGGTGCTCAAGACATTGGACACGACCGTGAAAGGTGCGGGCGAGACGATGATCGAAGCCGTTGAAGTCGCACGGGCGACGTGCGAGTATTTGATAGAAGCGACCGACGCGGGAAAGCCGTTGTCGTTGGATACATTGTTCGCGGCGTTCGACCACCGGCTGGACCGTTTGCGCGAAGACGTCGAAACGACGATCGACATCCGTGTCGGAAGACGTCGTGCACGATGGCTCGTAGGCGTAGGAAAGGGATGCATCATCCGCGAGGATGATGCGTTGGCGGACGTTGTCATCGAGACGGATTACGACACTTTCGCAGACGTCATGACCGAGCGCAAAGGGGCGGACGTGTCCGCTTTCGCCTTCAAAGGCGATGAAGACGCCATTTCGCGTGTCAAGGCGACGCTCGAATCGACACGCGTCCGCCGTCTCGTCGAGAATGCGTCGACTGCGCATCCGTTTTGGCGGTACTTGCCGTTGATCGCGCTCGGAGGGGTTTCCGCGGCGTATGTGGCGATGCATCTTTGGCCCGTTTTCTGGATACCGCTAGGATTTTTGGCGGTTTTCGGCGTGTTCAGCGTCGTCGCTTTCATGCTCTGGCGCCGTTTGGAGGTTTACGACCTTCTTGTTGCGACGGTGTTCGTGACAGGGGTGTTGTCGACGTTGTATCTCGTGAGCGTTTCGGCGTCGGTGATGTTGGCATTTGCGGGGATTTTACTCGTCTTTTCGTCGTTTTTCGACCCGTCTTTCATCGCCGCTTACGCGGCGGCGGGTGTCGATGCCGCATATCGGAACACCCGCCTCTATCGACGCATGCTGTCGGGATTGTCGCTTTTTTGGGGGTTTTTGTTCATCTTCGTGGCGGGAATCGGGGTCTTGTTGGACGCCGTGTATGCCGTGCCGGTGTCGGTAGGTCTGATCATGGCGGGGATTTGCCTGCACTTCGGGTATGAGGACATGTACGTGAAAAATGTTTTGAGGCGGAGGGGGTGAGCGGATGGAGACGACCGTTTTCATCGTCGTTGCAGCGCTGTGGGCGCTATGGTTGCTTTTCAAGGCGGCCGTATTCAAGAAAGGCTTCTTCGAATGGGTGTTGTTGCTTGCGTGCGCAACGGTCTTTTCGTTGACGGAATGGACGACACTGCTCACGACGCCGCTCATCTGGCAGATCCTTTTCGCGCTCGGGGTGTTGATGTCGCTGTTGTTTTTCGACATCGAGGATTTCCGAACGAGAAAGGGCGAAGAAAATCGATGGAATCGTTTGAAAAGAGAGATCAAGCAACTCGAAACATCGTTCGAATCGTTGCGAAAGCGGTTCATCGGGACGATCGGCCTCATCAAGGACGGACTCGCGTTCCGCAGCGATGACAAGACGATGTTCGTGACCGACCGTCTCAAGGACATGCTCGCATTCGACACGAACGACTTCACTTGGAGCGCGTTCGAGCAAGGCCTGCACGAAGACGATGCCGACGTTTACAAGAACACGATCAGGAAACTGTCCAGACGTTCGCCCGATTACGACGTCAGCTACCGCTACCGCATCGGTGCGAAGATCGTCTGGGTTAAAGAATACGGAACGCTCATCCATTACCACAACCGCAAGATGGTCATTTCCGTTTGCCGTCCCGTCGACGTGCGAACCTATCCGAAAACACCGGTCGAAGTGCTGAACCGCTTGAAGATCGGTCATGACTATCTCGAAAAGTTGCAACGTCTGAATCGTGATAAGATGCCCTTTCATCTCATCTGTGTCGAACTGAGGAACATTCCCGCTGTCAACGAGCGGTACGGTCGCGACATCGGAGACTTGATGATGGGCGAGTTCCTGAACAAGATCCGTCATCATTTCCTCAAAGACGACGAAGGCGTCTTTAGGATCAGCGGCATTCGTTTCGCGCTGATCATCCGCGATGAACGTAAATACAGTATTTTGCATCGCGCCTTGCAACACGGTGGAGAACTCGTCAATTTCGAAATGCAGTTCGGCGGAGTCAAGGAAGCCGTCTACCCGTATTTCGGCATTCAATACGTCAGTCATTTCGATGAACCCGTCGATGAAATGGCGGCACGCAGTGTCAAGGCGTTGGACATCGCGCTTTCGGAAAATCACCAGGAAAACTACTTCATCATCACATGATGCTTAGAATCCAAGCGCCTTGACGACGTATAGGCGAAACGTGAGATGGATACCGTGGAAGACGTTGCACGGACGAGGGGTGTTGATATGAAAACGATGTATACCGCCATCATCTTGGCCGCCGGCGACGGGACGAGGAGTGCCTTGCCGAACAAAAGCTGGCATGCGATTGCCGGGAAGTCCCTTGTCGAACACTGCGTGGCCGTCTTTGAAAACGATGAACGTTGCGCGGAAATCATCGTCGTCGCGAAAGCCGAAGACATCAAGACACAGGCGGCATGTTTCCATGAAAGGGTCGACGCCTGGGTCGAGGGCGGTCCGACGCGGACCGACAGTGCGAAAGCCGGTGTCGAAGCGGCGCACATGCCGCACGTGCTCGTCCATGACGCGGCCCGTCCGGCTTTGACGAACACGTTGGTGGGACGCATCGTGGAACGACTCGTCGACACAGATGCCGTGGCTCCGCTCGTCGCACTCGGCGACACGCTCAAACGCCTCGACGATGCCGGGCACATCGTCGAAGACGTCGACCGCGACCGTCTCTTCGCGTTGCAGACGCCGCAAGGATTCAAGCGCGAAAAACTCTTGCAGGCGTATCGGAAGGCGTCGTCTGCGCATACATGCGATGTGACGCTTTTCAGAGCGGTAGAAGGCGGGATGGTCGCCTTCGTCGAGGGCGAATCGAGAAACATCAAATTGACGACGTCATCCGACGTCGAAGTCTTGGAGGCGATTTTACATGATGCGCATCGGAAAGAGCACTGACATCCATCGCTTGAAGACGGGAGGAACGCTCAAACTCGGAGGCGTGATCGTTTCGGAAGAAATGTCGACGCTCGCGCACAGCGACGGCGACTGTCTCATCCACGCCGTTGCGGAAAGTCTTCTCGGCGCTGCCGCGCTCGGCGACCTCGGAACGCATTTTCCCGATGACGATGCGCGTTTTGAAGGCATCGATTCGACACGCATACTCGCCGAAGTCTTGAAAATGATTGAAGAGGAAGGCTATCGGATTTGCAATGTCGATTGTCTGGTCATGCTCGAGAAACCTCGATTGAAACCTCACAGGGAAGCGATCAGGACGCAACTCGCCGATTTGCTCGGTCTCGACGAAAGCCGCGTCAACGTGAAAGCGACGACCGCCGAGGGGCTCGGCGTCATCGGAGAAGGAAAAGCGATCGCTTGTGAAGCGGTCGCGTTATTGGAAAGGAAGTTGGTGAGATTATGAATGAAACGCAAAAGCCGAAGACGAACATCATTGAAACCGCTCATGGGAATTTCGAGTTGGTTCGTGATCACAGGGAAGCGCTCGATGTCAAGACGTTCAACGACCGTTATGTCGATTATCTTGACCGTTACCCCTATATCGTCGGAGATGTCAGCGCCGAAATTTTGCGGTTGAAGGGTTTCAGCGCGAAGAAGAAAAGGGAGATTGAAGATTATTTGATGGAATCGACGACGCTCAATGCGCCGTATTTCATCCTCAGGCGGATGGAAGCCGACGAAAAGGATGAGAAATCTTAGCGTTTGCGAAGCGAAGTCGAAGGGGTCTGTTGTATAATGTTTCCGTAAAGGAGTTGAAAGAGATGACGAACGAAGAAATCGTCGAACAAGCCAAGAAAGTCATTGAAAGAGTGCGTCCCTATATCAACCGTGACGGAGGCGACATCCGCTTCGTCAAATACCACGAAGGCGTCGTCTATGTGGAAATGATGGGCGCATGCGTCGGTTGTGCCGCACTCGACAGCACGTTGAAAGACGGTGTCGAAGCGATCATGCTCGAGGAAGTCCCGGGTGTCATCGGTGTCGAGTTGGCATGAAACTCCAACGTAGGATGGAAGAGAACCAACTCAACGATTCGACACAACGCGACATCGTCGTGAAGATGCTCGAGGAACGCGGCGTCCGGCTTGAAGACATCGCGGAAATCACCTATGACTTGCAAGTCAAGTATGTGCCCGAATTGACCGAAGCGGTGTGTCTGGACCATGTCGAGCGTGTCGTCATGAAGCGTGAAGTTCAAAATGCGATTCTGACCGGCCTCGAACTCGACATTTTGGCGGAAAAGGGACATATCCGTGAACCTTTGCGCACGAAATTGATGGACGATCACGGACTTTACGGCGTCGACGAAGTGCTCGCACTCGCGATCGTCAACGTGTACGGTTCGATCGGATTGACGAACTTCGGCTATGTCGACAAGAAGAAGCCGGGCATCATCCGCGAACTCGACATCATCGGGAAGGACAAGGACAAGTGTCATACCTTCCTCGACGACATCGTCGGCGCGATCGCTGCGGCGGCCGCGAGTTCGATTGCGCATCGTTACGCTTGAAGACGATCCGGAGGTGGGCTTTGTGAAGGAAGGCGACATCGTCAGAGGTGAAATCACGGCGCTCAAACCGTACGGTGCCTTCGTGAAACTCGAAGACGGCGCGTACGGATTGATTCATATTTCCGAGTTCAGCGACCGTTATGTCAGGGATATCGAAGACTATGTCAGCGTCGGGGAACAACTCGACCTCGAAGTGTTGAGCATCCAGGACGACACGAAGGTGTCGTTGAGTTTCAAGACGTTGCATAAGCGCAAGAAGAGACTGCGCATCAAATTGAAGACGGGATTCGCCCCGTTGCGTAAAAGACTCGGCGAATGGATTGCCGGATACGAAACACACGACGGTGAGTGACCCTCACTGTTTTTTTGGTGAAGGAGGCGATGATTCATGGCTTTGAGGTTGGATTTCAAACACGTCCCTCCATCGGTGCAGACCGATGCGAAGCGGATGATGAAAGAGGCGCAGGCGATTCGCGCACGCTTGTTCGAAGGGCGCGTTCGCGGCGGTGAGTTCACCGGGTGGACCGATTGGCCGCAGCGGTTCGCTCGCAGCGATGAGCTCAAACGCATCAAGGAAACGGCCGCGCGTCTGCGCGCGAACAGCGACGTGGTCGTCGTTGTCGGCATCGGCGGGTCGTATCTCGGGGCGAAGGCGCTGATCGAAGCGCTCGGAGGGTATTTCGAGAAACACGAGACCGAAGTCGTGTTCGCGGGACACCATTTGTCCGGCGCCTATCTCGAAGCTTTGGCGGACTATTTGCAAGACAAGCGGTTTTCCGTGATCGTCATCAGTAAATCCGGGACGACGACGGAACCGGCGATCGCCTTCAGGTCGCTGCGCGGCATGCTTGAAGAACGTCATGGCAGACAGGGTGCCGCCGAGCGGATCGTCGCCGTGACCGATCCGGAAAAAGGCGCGCTATGCGCTCTGGCCGCAAAAGAAGGTTACGAGACGTATCCCGTTCCGGAAGATATCGGGGGACGCTTCAGTGTCTTCACGGCTGTCGGCATGTTGCCGTCGGCGGTGGCAGGACTCGATGTAGATGCATTGATTTCGGGGGCGCTCGAGGCGATGGAGACGTTGCGAGAGAAAGACGATGCCTGTCTTTATGCCGCGACGCGTAAGGCGTTTTACGATGCGGGCAAGAAAATCGAGTTGTTCGTCACCGGTGAGCCGGCGTTCACGTCGGTTTCCGAATGGTGGAAACAACTCTTCGGTGAAAGTGAAGGGAAGGACGGCAAGGGATTGTTCGTCGCCAGTGCCGCTTTCACGACCGATCTGCATTCGCTCGGACAGTATGTCCAAGACGGTGAACGGCATCTGTTCGAGACCATGCTCACTGTCGATGAAGAAGACAACGACATGCGCGTCACGCCGCTACAAGACGGAAGCGACGGACTCGGATATCTCGAAGGAAGACGACTCGACGACGTGAACGAGACGGCGCTCGAAGCGACGGCGCTCGCGCATCTTGAAGGCGGAGTCGGCGTCATCGGACTGCGACTTCGAAGACGGGATGCGAACGCTTTGGGGTATCTGCTCTACTTCTTCATGCTCGCATGCGGGATCGGCGGGGTCATGCTCGGTGTGAATCCTTTCGATCAACCCGGTGTCGAAGCGTACAAGAAGAACATGTTCGCGCTCCTTGGAAAGCCGGGGTTCGAGGCGGCCCGCGCTGCGCTTGAAAAACGGTTGAAACGTTGAAGAAGGCGACCTATGTCAGCGAAGTGATGCTCGTTGCGGTCACGGTGATCTGGGGACTCGGGTTCCCGATCACGAAATTGGCTGTAGAAGCGGGGTTCGGCGCCAATTCGGTGTTGTTCTCCCGTTTTCTCGTAGCCGTTTGCGTCATGGCGGCGATCTACCGCCGTCGGCTCAAGAGGCTCGATCGTCGCCACATCGTCTTCGGCGCCGTCACCGGCGTCTTCTTGTTTTTGGGGTTCTATTTCCAGACGTTGGGGGCGATTCACACCACGCCTTCGAAGAACGCCTTCATCACACAACTCAACATCGTCTTCGTCCCTTTTCTGGCGATGCTGTTTTCACGGATCCGCGTCGACAAGTACAATCTGGTCGCCGTCGCCGTTTCTTTGACGGGTCTGTATTTCATTTCGTTACACGGCGTCCGTTTCGGCGACATCAACATCGGCGACGTGTTCACCTTCCTCTGCGCCGTACTCGTCGCTTTCCACGTCGTCCTCAGTAGTCATTGGCAGAAACGGCACGATCTCGACCCGGTCGTCTTCGTTTTCGTGTCAATGGTTTCGGCGATGGTGCTGGCCGGGTTGTTCGCCCCTTTCGAGACGTGGCCGGCACTTACGTTCGTCCACGCTTGGCCGCTCGGCTTCCTGGGGGTCTTCAACACGGCGTTGGGCTTCAGCATCCAAAGTGTCGCCTTGAAACTCTCGAGCGCGACGCGTGTCAGTTTGATCGTCGCGATGGAAGGGTTGTTCGGCGCCATCGGGTCGGTGCTGATCATCGGGGAACATTTGAGCACGGCGACGGTTTCGGGCGGATTGCTCGTGATGGCGGGGATATTGATTACGGAAGTCTCTCCGGTGAGACGAAAGATGTTCGCGCGCGCAAAAAAAGAAAAGAGTGTCTCCGAGGAGACACTCAGAACGCCTTTTTGAAGCGCTTGAATCGGACGATCTTGTCGCTGACCGAGACGGTCAGCGTTTTTGTGTCGAGCAGGGTTTCTCCGTCGCATTGGGCGATTTGCGCATCGGGAAAACGGATCGAGACGTCTTTCGCCTTGGCGGTGAAGACGAAGGATTTGAAGGCGGTGTGGATGCCGAGGTAGACGGTGAGAAGGACGAGCATCAAGATCGGTTTGGAGACGTTGTGGACGATGATGACGTCGAGGGCCGCCTCGTCGAGACGTGCCTTGGGGGTGATTTTCATGCCGCCGCCGATGTAGGCGCCGTTGTTGATGTTGGCGACATAGGTCCGCTTGAAGGTGAAGGTTTCACCGTCGATGGTCGCTTCTACGGTTTTCGGCTTATAGGAGAAGAACGTCTTCACGGTATGGACGAGATAGTTGATCTGTCGCTTCTTCTTTGAACGGTTGACGCGATCGCAGACTTCACCGTCCATGCCGATGCCGGCGCCGTTGATGAAATGACGCTCGGTCGTGTCGGTAAGGAGTCGCATGATGTGTTGGTGGGGCGGGTCGTAGGCTTTGAGACTGCGAAGGAAATCGTTGCCTGAGCCGCTTTTATGGAGATAGATCGGTGTTTTGAAAGGGATGTTCATCGTGTTGTTGATGAAGGTGTTGATCGTGCCGTCTCCACCGATGAGGATGATGCGGACGCCTTTAGGGGCTTCTTTGAGGTAGGTTTCGAGATCGGCGATTTTGAGAAGGCTTTTGACACGGAAGGGAACGTTGTGTTTCTTGAAGCGGTCGACGAGTCTTTTGACGACGCGTCTTGATTTCCTGCTTTTCGAGAGCGGGTTGTAAAGAAGAACCGTCATGGGCGACCTCCTTTCGCACGAGGGCGGGACAGAACCATTATAGCATACGTTCCCTTTTGCTGTATCGGACTCGTAAAATATGGTATAATTTCCCATTGAAGGAGGTGGTGCGTGTGCGTGAAGACATCGTCATCAACGACTTATCGGACATGAAAACCTTCGCGAATCGGGTCGCGGATGTCGTATTTCCGGGATTCGTCGTCGGTCTTGACGGCGCATTGGGCGTGGGCAAGACGACGTTCACGCAGTTTTTCGGTGCGGCGCTCGGCATCGAGGATCGCATCAACTCACCGACGTTCACGATCATCAAACATTATCATACGGGTGCATTTCCGTTCGTCCATGTCGACGCTTACCGTCTCGAAGGCGTCGGCTATGATGCCGAGGTCGAGGAAGCGACGAGAACGAACGGCGTTTGCGTCGTCGAATGGGTGAAGTACGTCGAAGAGAGTCTTCCCGAAGACTTCTTGACGATCCATATCGAACACGGCGGAGATGAACGCCGGCGTATACGGGTCACGGGGAGGGGACGCTATGAAGACATCGCGCACGCGCTTGGTACTTGACACGGCGACCGCGTATTTGTATGTCGCCTTTTTCGAAGGAGAGAAAGCCCTTGGTGAAATCTATGAAAAGGGCGACAACGACCATTCGGCGACATTGATGAAAACCGTCGCGACGCTAAGTGATTCGCTCGGAGTCAAAGCCGCGGATATCGATGAAGTGATCGTCGGCGTCGGACCGGGGAGTTACACGGGTGTACGCGCCGGCGTCGTCGTCGCGAAAGTGTTCGCGTGGACCCGTTCAGTATCTTTGAAAACGGTGAGCAGTCTTGCGTTGATCGCTTCATCGGTTTCGCAAGAGACGACGGTCGTGCCTTGTCTGGACGCCCGTCGCGGCAATGTCTTCTATGGCGTATACGACATCGAAAATGGCGGATTGCGTTGCGTCGAGGATGACGGTTTCGCGTCCTTGTCCGTCATCGAAGACGGACCGTACAAAGAGGCGTTGCGCATTTCGTCGGGGCGTCCCGACATGCAAAAGGTGTTCCGTTCGACGTTGATGCACGACGTCGAGGACATCCATGCGCTCGCACCGCGTTATTTGCGTAAAACCGAAGCGGAAAGGCAAGGAGGGTGACGGAGGAGAATGAAGATGTTCAGTGATTTTTTCGGCTATGTGATCGACCCCGACCGGGCCGTCAGGCTTTTCACGTGGCATCACGCGATGCACATCGGTCTCGCCGTCGTCGCCATCGTCTTGCCGTTGAAGTTTGCGGACGCGATTCGCAAGAGCCGTCATGAAAAGAGAGTCGTCGCCGGCTTCTTCTGGTTCCTCGTCGCGCTCGAGATGATCTATCATGCGCACAACTGGCTCGGCGGATATCCTTCCTATCCTTTGCACATTTGCAGTTTCGGCGTGTTCTTGTCGTTGACGCTCATCAAGACGAACCACACAAAAGTGTTCGAGTACGCCTTCTTCTTCGCCGTCCTCGGCGGGTTCATGGCGATGTTCATTCCGTTCGGATACGGCTTCCCGTACACGAACATCCGTTACTACCATTTCATCCTCATCCACATGACGATCATCATGGTCCCTTTGTATTTCTACAAGGCGTACGATCATCGTGTCGATCTGCATACGACGTTCAAGGTCTTCTTGGTGACGTTGTTGATGATGCCGGTGATGAATCAAATCAATCTGGGCATCATGAACATCTCGGACAACGCATTTCACAATTACTGGTTCGTGACCGAGATTCCCGAACACGTGGCGCCGATGTTCACGAGCAGGGTGACCTACGTGTTGACGCTCTGTACACTCGTGTTCGTCGCGATGATGGTCCTCTACCGCGTCTCCAACCGCGGAAGGATCGAAAGGCGGAAGCGTGCGACCGCTTGAAACCCGGGACATGACACCGGCAGACGTCGAGTTCGCAGTGAAACTCGAACGGGCGGCGTTCGGGAAGACTTTGGGAGAGACGACGTTGCTCGACGATGTAGGAGACAGGCACAAAGCGTTTTACTGCATCGCTCGAAGCGGGGATGAACGCCTCGGTTTCGCCGGCATCCGTTTTCACGGTGAAACCGCCGAAGTGATGACGTGCGTCGTGGTGGCCGCTGCTAGAAGAAAAGGCGTAGGTCGGGCGTTGATGAAGGCGATGATAGACGCTTGTGAAGAGAGGGGCATCAAGTCCTTGACATTGGAAGTGAGGCCGTCGAACGATGCCGCATTGGCATTTTACGGGGCTTACGGGTTTTCCACGGTCGGATTGAGGAAACGATATTACAAGGACGGAGAAGATGCGGTGTTGATGCTGCGTCCGATCGGAGGTGGACGATGAACATCTTGTCGATTGAAACGAGTTGCGATGAAACGGCCGCGAGCGTCACCCGGGACGGGAAGACGGTTTTGAGCAACGTCGTCCTGTCGCAAATCGATTTGCATGCGAAATTCGGCGGCGTCGTCCCCGAGATCGCTTCACGTGAACACATCAAAGG
>SLPE01000195.1 GCA_007132145.1 Candidatus Izemoplasma sp. | reverse complement strand
TCAACGAAAAAGGAGAGCAATTTCATCCGTGGCGTCCACTGGACGTTCGGTGAAAGTATCGAAAGTGCATTTCCCTCTCTCGATGAATTCACGCCATGACATATAAAACGGCACCCGGGTGCCGTTTTTGTATGCATTCAAGAAATCAGCATCATGCTCGGTTCGGTGGACCCAGCAGTTTCCTTGACAAAGTATCGATCGCAATCGCACCGAGTGGCGCAGAAATGAGGATGGCCAAGACGCTGACAGCGAGAATCTTCTCTCCCCCCGCGACGCCC
This sequence comes from Candidatus Izemoplasma sp., assembly GCA_007132145.1. GTDB lineage: Bacteria > Bacillota_I > Bacilli_A > Izemoplasmatales > Izemoplasmataceae > SLPE01. Next base: position 4,263 of record SLPE01000195.1, on the reverse strand, counting down.
GCGGTAAGCGGCAGCGAGCCGATGGCGGCTTGTACGGTCGCTTTGGGCAGAAACGCAAAAGCCAAGAACGCCTTCTCCTTTGGCGTGGCATCGAGTCGAACGGTCGCGAGAAAGACGCCACCCGTGCGCACCGCCAGTCCAGAAAGAACGATGACGCTGCCCGTAAGCAGGACGGACTGTGCGACAAAGATATCGACCGCGGCACCGACCAAAACGAACAAGACGACTTCAGCCAAGACCCAGACTTTATCGAATTTGATCGAGAGCCGTTCACCTAAGAGCGGCTTTTGCCAAACGATGACAAGGGCGACGACCATGACACCGAGAAGCGCCGCGATGCGAACGACATGTTCGATCGCCTCCGCGCTTGCGACCATCAAGATGCCCACAGCGAGCAAGATGATGACTTTCTTGCTGTCGCGGATGCGGAATCGCTTGAAACCCCACATCAACAACCAACCGATGAGCAATCCCGACAAGATGCCGAGTGCGATGGCCAGAGGCACGGAGAAGATTTGTGCGACGACATTGACGTCGCTTGCGAGATAGAGACTCATGAACATCGAAAACATCGTAATCGCCGTGACATCGTCGATGCTCGCCGAGGCGAGCGCCATCGCCGGCAACTGCTTCTTCTCTCCGAACCGCTGTTTCATGAGAACGAGCATCGAGGGGACGACGACGGCCGGGCTGACCGCGGCGACGATGAAGCCGACGATGCCGCCTTGCGCAAAGGTGAATCCGAACAGCCACATCGCCATGAGCGCCACCGTGAAGCCTTCCAGCAACACGGGAATGAACGCCAGTGCCAAGGCCGGCCGGCCGATTTTCTTCACGACTTCAGTTTGAAGACCCAGCCCCGCCCGCAACAAAATGATGATCAAGGCTATTTTTCGCAAATCGCCGGATATCGTAAGAAGTGCATCATCCAACAGGTCCAGACCTTGCGGGCCGATCAAAACGCCCGCCAAGAGCATTCCGAGCAAGGGGGGGAGTCTGAAAAGACGGAAAAGCAGTCCGCCCGTCAATCCGAAAACGATCAACCAAGCCAGTGAAAGCATCATGCGCATCACTCCTCATGTGGATAAAAAAGGACACCCGACAAAAAACTTGTCAGGTGTCATCAGCATCGAGCGGTCAAAGGCGAACACCATCGCCTATTTCTAGGTTCATATTCATTTTACCCGTTGAAACGATTCGAGTCAACCCGTATTTTTTCGTTCATCTATGTTTGCGAGGGTTCGCTTATGGCGCCCGTTTGCGCCGAAAGCTTCTTCGTGCGCGCGGCAAAGCTTCTTGAAACGTCACGAAAAAGCATCAGGAAAGCGATGGCGAGCAACCCGGCGCCGAGCAGTTCCAACGTCTCTTCAACGACGTAGTCCATGAAATAGAACCCCAGTGTCCGAGCCATTTCGGCATGTTCAAGGTCGCCTGTGATGATCGTTTCATTCGCCGCCGCCCAGTTCGGTAGGCGAATCAACCCCGTCCAACGCAGCAACGCATCACCTGTCTTCATGTACCACTCGAAGACATGTCTCGTCGCTGAAAAGAACGAAGCCACCGCATAGGAGGCATAGCCGACGAGAAGCCATCGCAAGGTCTTCTTGTTCTTGGTGACGATCCGCCATAGCATGAGCGGGGGGAGAATCATCAAGACGGCCATGAGGCCGTAGGAGACGATTTCAATCAGACTGCCGACCGTATGGGTCACCAGCGGCGTACCGTAGATGGCGCGGGTGATGACATGACGCAGCCAGTGGCGGGTATTGAGCGTATCCTCGGCGAACAACACGACCATCGCGAGCGTCCATACGAAAAACCATCGATGTCCGCTTATACGCCATTTTCGCATGAAGTACGCCATCGTCGCGATCGTCACGGTGCCGACGAACAAGTAAGACCATTGCATGATTTCCGTGAATCCGCCTTGCGCTTTCAAGGCGAACCACAACAAGGGCACCTTGTGTTTTTGGAAATCGCCCGTCGTCGTGTACCATTCCATGATGCGCTGGCTGCCGAACACGTTGAGGATGTCGATCAAGACGATACCGAGACTGTAAAGACCGATGTAGGAAAACAAAACGATTTGCAAAATTCTTCGGAAGGTGTCGATTCTCGTATTCATGAAGCTTCCTTTCATGGTGATCTTTTTCATGTGATTCCTCGCCAAGCGGGCTATTCGACCCCATTATATCGCAAAAAGGCATTTTCGGGTACCCGTTTCCCATCGAACACACAAGGTCAGAGAAGACGCACTCTCTGTTCGAGAATGCGTCGAGCATCGAGGTCGCCCATTGTAACGTCTCATCAAACGCACATCTTCAATCGGGGAAGTGTTCGCTCCATTCATCTTCGCTATAGTGCCAGTTTTGTGTCCACCGTTCCTCTTCTCCATCCCGCTCATAAAGTCCCCATCTTGGCGGGTGAGATCCGTCGATCGGAAACTGGATCAAGAACTGCACATGTTTGTCGACAGTGACGAAATCGCCTTCATAGACCTTTTCGTGGCATGACAAGGTCAACACGACGTAGCCGTCATGGCAGCCGATACCGATCGAATGGCTCTTTTCCCATAGCATTCCGGTATAGGCACCCGATAGGACGATGCCGTTTTCGTAATGGTCCTCGACGAATTGCTGCGAATCTTCCAAGGTTCGCAGTTTTTCGATGAGGTCTTCGTCGAAGCGCAACGCGCACCTGTTTCCCGTGTCCGTTTCCCAGGTGCACAGCCTGTTCATCCACGGCGTGCCTCCTTCGGCGAACTCGAGTCCTACACGGGTCGAACCGTCCGCTTCCGGAACGAGTGTCAAGAACAAGTCGTAATCGAGCGGTTCGGCCGGCTCGTTCGGGTCGGCGTACCTTTCAACTTGACCGCTATCCGTGTCTTCGAACGCTTTCCATGTCCTTCCATGAGACTGCTTGTCCTCGAACTGCGCATCGAGGATCGATGCACAAGCGCACACGTAAGGTGCGTATTGAGCTTGAAACTCGCTGTCTTGACGGATATCGGAAACATCGCCGTCCCATCCTTTGAAGACGTGAAATTCGAGAAGCGGCGCTTCCGGGGGCGTCGCCGCATGCCCGAAAGGCACGCGTTGTTCTTCCAGCAAAACCCTATCGGCATCGTAGAAGGACACGTCGAAGACGAGAATCTCAAACATCGCTTGGAATGTCTTGTCCCCTTGAATGTCCGAAAGCTCGCCGGACCAACCGGTGAACATATGGCCTTCCCGTTCTACTTCGCCGGGACACATGGCGTCGTCTCCGGCGCGGATGCTTTGCACATCGAGAAGCTTATCGTCGTGATCGATGAAGATGACGGTATACGATTGTGCACTCGGCAAGTCGCATCCGTAAAATGCAAACAGCATGATCAACAATGCGAAAAATTTGATGGTGAACCGACGTAGCATGTGTACCCTCCCTCACTGGTGCGATGCACCGTATCATGCTTGAATTATATGTCAAGCGCATGCTAAAGACAAGCCTTCTTCATGTCGTCGGAGACGCCACGAGGCTGCGATGTCCGCAACGATGCAAAGAAAGAGCCGGAAACAATGTTCAGTCTCCGGCTTTCCGGTCGGCTTCTACGGTCAATATCGAACGGGTGTCGACATCGACATGTCCGTACAAGATGAAGATGAGGATTTCTTCGATGAACCCGAGTATGTATGTCGAGATGACAACGGTCAGGAAGATGGTCGTGTCGAAGAAATAGGAAGCGAGAATCAGGAAATAGACGAGGATCGAGGCCAGTTTGAGGATGTAGGTATGCATCATCACCGGTTTTTTGAACAATGCCGTCGAGACGACGAACGACAGGAACAACACCCCGAAGACAACATAGAGGAGCACGAGATTGGGCTCGAGATAGTTGAAGTAGAAGACATAGAGGAACCAAGCGCTCGCTAGATAGAAAAGGAGATCGGCACCGGAATCCAGCGCCTTGCCGAGATTCGATTTTTGCTTGAACGTACGGGCGACCCAACCGTCGAACGCGTCGGTAGAGCCGATGATGGCGTAGGCGATCGTGAATTCCAGGCGTTTGTCGTAATGTGCGAGGATGAAGAGCAGCGGCAGGAAGACGATTCTAGATAGACTGAGCGCGTTGGCAACGGTAAAATTGTGTTTTGCCATCCGTCGTTTCACCTCCGATGTAGCCTATTGTTATAGTACGAGTATATCACATGCATCGTCATACGCAATGAAAAAGTTTGCGCCAATCCACATGAATCGGAAGACAGGCGACGCACCGTGCTTCAG
>SLPE01000167.1 GCA_007132145.1 Candidatus Izemoplasma sp. | reverse complement strand
TCGAATCTTCTTCTTCGCCCACGGGGTTTTCCAGTGAAATCGGTTCCTGGGCGACTTTTTGGATGATTTGGACCTTGTCGACGCTGATGCCCATGCTTTCGGCGACTTCTTCGGGTTGAGGTTCGCGCTTCAGTTCCTGGATGAGTTGCCGTTGTGTCCGGACGAGCTTGTTGATGGTTTCGACCATGTGGACGGGGATGCGGATCGTGCGTGCCTGATCGGCGATGGCGCGGGTGATCGCCTGGCGAATCCACCATGTCGCGTACGTCGAGAACTTGAAGCCCTTCGTGTGGTCGAATTTTCCGACCGCTTTGATCAGGCCCATGTTCCCTTCTTGGATCAAATCGAGAAACTGCATTCCCCGACCGACATAGCGTTTCGCAATCGAGACGACGAGTCGGAGATTGGCTTCGACCAATCGGTTCTTCGCCAGTTCTCCCTTGTAGACGAGGTCTTCGACTTCTTTTTTGTAGGCTTGGGTGATTTCATCGTTTTGCGCTTGTATCGCCTCGTACTGTTCTTTAGCGAGCGCCGCGTAATAGATGTCCTTTGCGAGTTCGAGTTCGACATCGGGGTCGAGCAACTCGACCCGACCGATTTCCTTGAGGTACATCCGCACGGGATCGTCGACTTTTATCGATACGCTCGTCTCGAACGATTTGTCGCTGAGAAGTTCTTCTTCGATGTCTTTCGCGAAATCGAGGTCGAGGTCGAACTCGTCGGTCGGTTCGATCGTTTCCTCGTCTTCGTCGAGGCTGAGGGCGGGAATCTTGTAGGATACCATGTCGTCTTCACTGACGACGTCGACATTGGCTTTTTCGAGGTCTTGAATGATGTCGTCGAACAGATCGGAGTTTTCGTCGACATAACGTTTGATTTCTGTGACGGATAGATACCCCTTGGCTTTGCTCGCTTCAATCAGTTCTTGGATGATTTTTTCTTTGTCCATTGGCGGCCTCCCGGATCAATGTATCGATTTTCTTACGATAAGCGATTTTCTCATCGATGGAATCTGTCTGCTCGATCTTCTTCTGCAAGACGTTGATGGCGTAGCGTCTGTTCTGTTCGCGCATGACGATGAGGAAATCTTCATACTCCTCGTCGTCATGGGGCAGTTTCGCATCGTTGATATGGGCTTCGTAATAGGCTTTGAGGTTCTCTGGAAGCCCGTTTATGAACAGTTCGGGAACGATGCATAGGTCATGCGGATGGAGGCGATAGTACTCGAAGATCTCCAGTTGGATGTCGCGCGCATGCTTGTCGTTGAACAAGACGTCGTTGAATTCGCTCCTGAACTTCTTTTCGTAATAGCGGTCTTTCAGGAAATAGCGGATCAGTTGGCGTTCCGTCTTCTTGAACTTGTCGGTGATTTCGATTTTCGGAATCTTGCGGTATCGCGGGTGTTCTTTGACGCGTAGCGCCTTGAAATCGGCTTCGAGTGTCTCACGCGACAGTTTCAAGTCTTCGCTCATCCGCGAAAGATAATGCGCTCTTTCGACATTGGAAAGTGGTGTGATGAGTGTGAACACACGTTTCTTGAACGCCTCGACTTCGGTAATCTTGGTCCGGTCGATGTCTTGCAAGTGGTCCGCATACAAGTAATCCTTGTAATTGAGGGCGTGTTCGATGGCGCGGACGAAGACGTCTTTGCCTTGTTCGCGAATGATGTCGTCCGGGTCCTTCCCTTCATCGAGACCGGCGACGGATGTCTCGAGGCCGGCTCGCGTCAAATCCTTGATGAAAGTCCGGGTCGCATCCTTGCCGGCGCGGTCGGCATCGAAACACAAGACGACCTTGTCGGTCACCGTCTTGATTTTCGCGATGTGTTCGGAGGTCAAGGCGGTTCCCATCGTCGCGACGCCTTCGGCGATGCCGGCCTGATGGGCTGCGAAGACGTCCATGAAGCCCTCGAAGATGACGATTCGCCCCTTTTCCTTGGCGGTTTTCTTCACCCGGTGCAAATTGTAAAGGACGCGGGATTTCACGAAAACCGGGGTTTGCGGACTGTTGATGTATTTCGCGGATGTCTCGTCCTTGAGATAGGTCCGTCCGGAAAAGGCGACGACCCGGCCGTGTTCATCGTGGATCGGGAAGATGATTCGCTTGCGGAAGATATCGCGAGCTGAAACGTCGTCGATGCGGACGAGTCCGAGGTCGGTCATGTCGCTTTCAAGGACGTCCTTCTTCTTCAGCGCTGAAAAGAGACCATCCTGTGTGTCTAAGGCCACGCCGATGTCGAACGTCGTGATGGTCGTCTCTTCGATGCCTCGTTTTTTCAAGTACTTCCGCGCCGCATCGCCCGCGGAAGAATGGGTGAGCATGACGTGGTAGTAATTCATCGCCTCGCGGTTGATGTCGTAGTATTTTTCGTTCGGGTCTTTGAAGCGGCCCATATCGACATCGACCCCGGCGCGGTCCGCGAGGTACTTGACCGCCTCGGAAGTCGAGAAACCCTTGGTTTCCTTGACGAACGTAAGGGCATTGCCGCTCGCTTTACACGAAAAACAATGGTAGAGTCCCTTGTCTTCGCTCACAGAAAAAGACGGCGTCTTCTCCTGATGGAACGGGCAAAGTCCGAAATGGTTCTTGCCGCGTTTCGTCAGGGGCGTGACTTCGTTGATCAATTCGACGATGTCGGTTTTCGTCAAGATGTCATCGAAACTCGACGGTGCGGCTCTGTTTGGCAACTGCATCACCTAAAAACGAATTTTTTCCCGGACATGCCGGATGATGTCTTCTTCGTTCAGTCTGATTTGCTCCATCGTGTCGCGGTCGCGGAGCGTGTACGTTCCGTCTTCGGCCGATTGATGGTCCACGGTCAAGGCGAAAGGCGTTCCGATGGCGTCTTGCCGGCGATATCTGCGCCCGATCGCGCCGCTTTCGTCGTAGACGACGTCGAAATGCTTCGAGAGCGTGTTGAACAAAGTCGTCGCTTGGTCGCGATGCGGCTTCTTGAGCAACGGGAGGACGGCGATCTTGTAAGGTGCAAGGGCCGGAAGCAGTTTCAGATTGACGCGCGTGTCGTCTTCCAGTGCTTCTTCGTGATAGGCGTCGAACAACAAGGCGAGGAAGAGACGCTCGACGCCCAGTGCGGGTTCGACGACGTAGGGGATGAAGCGTTCGTTGGTGACCGGATCTTGATATTCCATGTTTTCTTCGGCGTGCGCTTGATGCATCTTCAAGTCGAAATCGGTTCTTGAAGCGATACCCCAAAGTTCATCGAATCCCCAAGGATAACGGTAATCGATGTCCGTCGTCGCGTCGGAATAATGCGACAACTGCTCGGCGGTATGTTCGCGGAACCGTACGTTTTCTGCACGGATGCCCAAATCGGTGAGAAAGCGTTTCGAAGCTTCGAGATAATGGTCGAACCAGTGCTTCTCCTCGCCAGGACGACAGAAGAACTCGAGTTCCATCTGTTCGAACTCCCGGGTTCTGAATATGAAGTTTCCGGGCGTGATTTCGTTGCGGAAACTCTTGCCGACCTGCCCGATGCCGAACGGCAGTTTTTTTCTCAGGGCGCGCTGGACGTTCTTGAAATTGACAAAGATGCCTTGCGCGGTTTCAGGACGCAAATAGATGGCCTGCGAACTTTCATCGAGGACCCCTTGGCTCGTCTTGAACATCAAGTTGAAACGCCGGATCGGGGTGAAATCCTTGGCTCCGCATCCGGGACAGGCGATGTCGAGTTCGACGAGCTTCGCTTCGAGCACTTCGGTTTCGAGTCCGTCCGCGTGAAAGCCGTCGACTTGCGCTTCGATGAGATGGTCGGCACGATGACGGCTCTTACATTTGCGGCAGTCGGTCAACGGATCGTTGAAGCCGTCGATGTGACCGCTCGCCTTCCAGACGGCGGGATTCATCAAGATGCTCGAATCGAGTCCGACGTTGTTGGGTTCTTCGCGGATGAAACGTTGCCACCAGAGCGCTTTGATGTTGTTTTTCAGCGCGGCGCCGAGCGGGCCGTAGTCCCATGTGTTGGCAAGCCCGCCGTAAATTTCGCTCCCTTGGAAGACGAAACCGTAGTTTTTGGCGTAAGCCGTCATTTCTTGCAAACTGATTTTTGTCATCGTGCCACTCCTCGCAATAATGTGTAAAGGACGGTCTTGCTTTTGGATGTGTAACCCAAGAAGCGCTCGTACCATCCGTCCAAGGTTCTTGAATAATAGCGGATGTCGTTACCGGAAAACGAAAGGGGGACGCGCTTTTCGATATCGTATGCGAGCATGCGCTTGAAATCTTTTCTCACGGTATCCGATGCGACGTCGGCGCCCTCGGCGTGCGAAGGACACAACGATGTCGCGTTTTCCACATCGAAACGGAGGTCGCCGCCCGCACCGCACACGGCACAAGTATCGGTGTTCGGTCCGTAACCGAGGAACCGGAGCATTTTGACTTCGAACACCAGGAGTCGCTCGAAAGCGTCGTCCGATGTCTCGAGCGCGGGGAAGAACGCTTGCAAAAAAGAAAAGAGTCTTTCGTGATTGTCGTTTTCAGTGACGTTGCGGACGATCGCCTCCCGGATGGCGGCGGCGACTGTGTTCTTGATCAGATCGGTGCGGATTCCGGGATAACG
>SLPE01000068.1 GCA_007132145.1 Candidatus Izemoplasma sp. | reverse complement strand
CGCAACCAGCAACCGTGGGAGTTCATCGTCATCCACGACCGACGCATTCTCGATGCGTTGTCGAAGACCTCCGGCGGGGCGGCTCCGCTCAAGCGGGCGAAGCTAGGCATCCTCACCGTGATGAGAGGCGATTGCGCCGCGCCGGTGATGGCGCCACAAGACCTTTCGGCGGCGACGCAGAACATCTTGCTCGAAGCGACGGCATGCGGACTCGGCGCCGTTTGGATCGGCGTCTATCCGCGTGATGAACGCCTCGATTTCGTACGCTCGGTCATCGACCTTCAAGCCGATCGCATACCTTTCTCCTTGATCGCAATCGGCCATCCCGCCGAAGCGGCGGAGGCGACCACCATGCGATACGACCCCGATCGCGTCACCCATTTGCGCTGATGCCGGAATTGCCCGAAGTCGAAACCGTACGTCGTTCGTTGAACAGACTCGTCCGCGGCAAGCGCTTCGAGTCCTTGTGCGTGTTTTACCCGCCGATGTCGCGGGTTCCCGAAGCGCTTCTTCAAAAGACGCTGAAGCACAAGACCCTCGAGGACATTTCGCGCCGTGGAAAGACTTTGCTTTTCGCGTTCGAGGATGAGAGGTTGCTCGTGCATCTCCGCATGGAAGGCAAGTTCCACTTACGGACGCTCGCGCACGAAAGGACGAAGCACGAACATTGGATGATGGCGTTCACCGACGACACGGCACTTTGGTATCACGATGTGAGAAAGTTCGGCACGCTCGACTTGCGACGCGCTGACACGGTGTTTGAAACGCAACCGCTTTCCAGACTCGGTCCCGAACCCGACGATCCAAGCTTAGACGTCGATTATCTGAGGCGTCGCATGCGTTCGGAAAGGACCGTCAAGGCCGTCTTGCTCGATCAGAGTGTCATCGCCGGTATCGGAAACATCTATGCCGACGAAATCCTCTTTTGCGCCGGCATCGACCCGAACAGGCCGGCCAAGCGGCTCAAGCGGACACAATGCGAAAAGCTCCTCGCTTGCACCCGTGACATCTTGAAGGAAGCGGTCGCACTCGGCGGAGCATCGGTCCACACCTATCGTGATACGCTCGGCATCGACGGGCGTTTCCAGACGCGCCTCAAGGTCCACCTGCGCGCAGGAAAGCCGTGTCCCGTCTGTCACGAGGCGATAGAAAAAATCCGCGTCGCCGGTCGCGGGACGTATCGTTGCCGGCGATGTCAACACTGAAAGAAGGGTTCACCATGACACGCATCATCGGTCTGAGCGGCGGCATCGCGACAGGCAAGTCGACGCTCGCACAGATGTTCAAAGAAGAAAAGATTCCCGTCATCGACGCCGACGTCCTCGCGAAGAGACTCCTTGAAAAGGGAGAAGAGGGCTATCGAGCCGTCGTCGATTATCTCGGCGAACGGATTCTCGCACCGGACGGAACGATTTGCCGAAGGAAACTCGCCGACCTCATCTTCACCGATGCAACGGTGCGCCGTGGCGTCAACGAACGCATCCACCCGAAAGTGATCGATATCATCCACGCGGAGATTTCCGCCTACAAGGCGTACAATCCGCCGTTCATCGTCGTCGACGTCCCGCTCCTGTTCGAAAGCGGCTTTTCCGAAAGTTGCGACACGACCGTCCTCGTCAGCACCGACCGGGAAACGCAAATCGAGCGTCTGATGCGCCGGGACGGCATCGACCGCGACTATGCCGAAACGAAGATCGACACGCAGATGCCGCTTGAAGAGAAGAAGAAACTCGCCGATCATGTCATCGACAACTCCCGCAATATCCTCGATACGAAGAAGTCGTTCAAGAAACTCATGGAAACGTTGAAAGAAGGCGAACGAAATGAGCATTAAGGCGTTTTTCCAAAAACATGTCGAAACACGGGACAAACACCCGGAGACGATTCTCAGGACACGTTATTACAATGCATCCTACGAAAAGGCGAAGGCGGAACTCTTCGCCATCGCCAAGGAGAAGGGCTACACCGTCAAGAACGTCAATGACCGATACAAGGAAGCGTTCCTCGAGACTCGTTCACATTACGTCATCGTCACCTTCATGAAAACGACGCCGCTTGAGACCGCGATCGATTTCAAAGTCGGCATGTACGGTCTCTTAGGTCTCAACCGCCCCCGCACGATCGTCCACGGCTTGTATGACGCCATGTCGAAACGGCTCCCGCTCAAAGGCATCGGCTTGTATGCATGAAACACTCCGGCCTTTGACGCCCTTGAGGGTCGCCGTGACCAAACAACTCGACATCGACCATCGCGACGTCCTCAGTCTCTTGTACGCGCCCATCATCGGGCCCGAGGCGGTGTCGCTCTATTTTTCCTTGCACGCGATCTGCGACCGGACGCAATTGCGTTCGGCGGAACATCCTCACAGTTTCCTATTCGACTTGTTGTCGCTGAGTGCGGACGGCTTTTTGAGAGCGCGTCGTCGTCTCGAAGCCTCCGGGCTTCTCGAAAGCTTCCGTGACGACGTACGTTGCGTCTACAAACTCTACTTGCCACTACCGGCGGAGCGGTTCTTGAAGGACTCGCCTTTCGCCGCCTATTTGCATAAGCAGCTCGGTGAAGAACGTTTTCTGGAACTGGCCGATTTCTTCAAGGTCCGCAGAATGAAGACGTCCCACCTCGCCAACACGACCGTCGCGTTCACCGACGTCTTCGCGCCGGCCTACGACAACGTCTCCGTCGGCGGGAACTACATCGCCGGAGAAATCCGTCCCGTCGAAGTCGCGACGGCTTTCGACATCGAGGCCGTTCTCGAAGCGTTGCCGCAAACCGTCGAGCGCAAGCCTCTCCTCAGCCGTGAAGCGAAAGAAAGGCTGTCGCAAATCGCCTATATCTACAGTCTCGACGCGAGCACACTCAAGGAGCGGCTCCTTCAAGCGCTCGATGAGAAGGGCGTGCCCGATTTCGCCGCCTTGACGGACAACTGCAGGAAACTCCATCGGAACCCGGTGCATGCGAACGCGCACATCAAGAAGAAGACGTCGGGTTACGACCTCGACTATTTCCGCCGTATCCATCCCAAGAATCTCGTTGAAGACTTGACGGGCGCGCATGTACCGTCGTCCGACCTCGCCATCATCGAAAAACTGATCACCCGCCTCGATTTCCCCCATGAGGTGGTCAGCGTCCTCATCGCCTATGTCCTCCGCCAACTCGACCACCGCTTTCCCGCCTACAACTATTTCGAAAAAGTGGCGGCAGAATGGCGTCGCGCCGGCGTCGAAGACGCGAAGAGCGCGATCGAACACATCCAGAAACGCCTGAAAAAGGACAAGGCTTCGCCCCGACGAACCGGGAAGAAGGACTTGCCCGAAGACATCGAAGTCGATTGGCTCGATGACTATATCGAGAAACTGCAAGGGGGATCGTAATGGAGAGACTGCCTTTCAAGAAAAACGCCGAACTCGTCGAGGAAATCACCGAAGAACTCGCCAACGATGCGGTCTTGAAATCCTTTTTCATCAAACACGACATCGACCACGAAACGATCGAGAATCATCTGAACGACTTGATGACATTCCAACAAGAACATCCCCGATGCCGTGATTGCGAAGGCTTGCACGCGTGTTCTCAAGACACCCGTGGGCATCAACCCGAACTCCTCTACCGGTCCGGGACGATTTCTCTCGCCTACCACCCTTGCAATTTCTTGATCCACCATCGGAAAATCGAGTCTGAAAAGCGTCGCGTCGACGCGCTCTACATGCCGGAAATGATTTTCAAGGCGTCGCTTTCCGATTTCCGCATGAACACGAAAGGTCGCAAAGAACTCTATCAGAAAATGATGAAGATCGTCTCGCACGTCAAGTTGAACCAGACGACGAAGGGTCTTTATTTGCATGGCGCCTATCGCGTCGGAAAGACCTACGCTTTAGCCGCGCTTTCCAATCAACTCGCGACTTACGGGAAACACGTCGTTCTCGCCTATTATCCCGACCTCGCCCGCGAGTTGAAATCCTCGATCCGCAGCGGCGAACTCGAAACGATGGTCGCAAGACTGAAGACCGTCGATGTACTCATGCTCGACGACATCGGCGGAGAAGCGCCTTCTCAATGGGTTCGCGACGAAGTGCTCGGTCCGGTGTTGCAACACCGGCTCCTCGATGAAAAACTGACGTGTTTCTCTTCCAACGTCGCGCCCGTCGAACTCGTGAAATACATGTCGGAGAGTTCACAAAAGGCCGAACAGGTGAAAGCTTATCGCATCATCGAACGCATCGTGAGTCTGAGCGAAGAGGTCAAGATGGAAGATGCGTGAGGTGCGACGCCATGTCTAACGACGATACGGGAGGTGTCATGCGTGATCATCAAAGGCAGATTCAATGAAGCGGTCGTGTTCACCGATACCCTCGACGAGACGTCGCGCGCTCAAATAGAGCGCATGTTGGACAACCCCGTGTTCAAAGACCGCAAGATCCGGATCATGCCCGATGTCCACGCCGGCGCCGGATGCGTCATCGGATTGAGCATGGACATGGGCAGCACGGTCGTGCCCAATCTCGTCGGTGTCGACATCGGATGCGGTGTCTTGACGACGCGGTTGAAAGAACGTACCTTCGATATGTCATCGCTCGACCTGGGT